>NZ_JBFAMU010000126.1:0-11773 GCF_040656655.1 Micromonospora sp. NPDC049799 | reverse complement strand
GCCGGCGCCGCGACCGTCTCATCCCGTGGCAGCATGGCGGGGTGACCGGGACCGAAGCCGACGCCCGCCGGGTGCTGCGCCCACCGGCCGGCTACCGCCTGGCCGCGTCGGTGCGGTCATTGACCTTCAGCCCGTACGACCCGTGCGCGCGGGTCGCGGAGGGCACCTTCTGGTGGGCCACCCGCACCCCGGACGGGCCGGCCACCCTGGCGCTGCGCCCGTCCGCCGGGGACCTCCTCGCCGAGGGGTACGGCCCGGGAGCCGACTGGGTCGTCGAGCGCGCCGACGCGATCGCCGGCCTCCGCGACGACCTGACCGGGTTCGCCGACCTGGCCGCCGCCCACCCGCTGGTGGCCGAGCTGGCCGCGCGGTACGTCGGGATGCGGATGCCGACCACCGGTCAGGTCTTCGGCCGGCTGCTGCGGGCGGTCTTCGAGCAGAAGGTGACCGGCAAGGAGGCCTACCGGGCGTACGCCGCCATGGTCCGGCACTTCCGCGCGGCGGCACCCGGCCCGATGCAGCCGCTCCTGCTGCCGCCGGAGGCCTCGGCGGTGGCGGCCACCCCGTACTGGGTCTTCCACCCCTTCGGAGTGGAGCAGCGGCGGGCGGAGACGCTGCGCCGGGTCGCCGCCGTGGCCGACCGGCTGGAGCGCTGCGCCGACTCGACCGAGGCGACCCGCCGGCTCACCGCGATCCCCGGCATCGGCCCCTGGACGGCGGCAGAGGTGGTCCGTGTCGCGTACGGCGACCCGGACGCGGTCAGCGTCGGCGACTACCACGTGCCGAACACGGTGGCCTGGGCCCTGGCCGGGGAGGCGCGCGGCGACGACGCGCGGATGCTGGCGCTGCTGGAGCCGTTCCGGGGGCACCGGGGCCGGGTGTGCGGGCTGCTGGAGGCCGCCGGCATCCAGGCGCCGAAGTTCGGCCCCCGGGCGCCGATCCGCTCCTTCGCCCGGTTCTGACGACCGCACCGGTCCGCCGGGTGTCGCCCTGGCGGGTGGGATCGGCGGTCAGCCCCGCCGGGCGCAGAGCCGGCGCAGGGTCCGTCCGAGCCACCACGCGTACGCGTGCTGGAAGACCCGACCGGCGGGCCCGGCGGCGCGCATGAACCAGCGGTCGGGCCGGCTGAACGCGCGTACCTCGAACCAGACCTCGCCGGATCCGTCGCGGCCGACGAGGAACGCCTCCTCGCCCCGGGCGGGGTGGCCGGGCAGGGTGCCGTAGCCGAAGCCGGCCCGGGAGCCGTCGTCGACCGCCCAGACCACCTCGCAGGGCGCGGCCAGCCGCAGCGGGCCGACACCGAGCCCGGAGACGACCCGTACGCCGGGCGCGGCCCGGTCGGCCGAGGCGTCGATCCGGATGCCCGCGGCCCGGTGCAGGTGCCACGAGAGCACGGCCTCGCCCGCCGCGTCGAACGTTCCCTCGGGCAGCCGGACCCGGTGCCGCACGTGCCGCCAGCCGGCCGGCAGGTCCCCGGCCCGGGTGGCGCCGACGTGCGGATAGGTCAGTGCCGGCACGGGAGGCACCCCTTCCGGGTCGACGGACACCGCCCAGCGTACGGGGTCGGGGGCACCGCGCCCGCGGTCGACTGTGGTTGGCTGGGCGCGTGAGAACACCCCCGTTGATCGCGCCGGCCACCCTCCTCGACGCCGGCGAGATCCTCACCGTGCAGCGCGCCGCCTACCTCACCGAGGCGCAGCGCTACGGCGACCCGTTCCTGCCGCCGCTGACCGAGACGTTGGAGGAGGTGCGCGCCGCCGTCGCCGGGGCACGCACCGTGCTGACCGCCCGGGTCGGCCCACGGCTGGTGGGTTCGGTGCGTGCCCACGTCGAGGCCGGCGTCGCCCACGTCGGGCGGCTCGCCGTCGCCCCGGACCAGCAGGGTTGCGGCATCGGCGGGCGCCTGCTGCGGGCCGTCGAGGCGATGTACGCCTCCCGGGTCGACCGGTTCGCGCTGTTCACCGGCGCGGACAGCGAGCAGAACCTCCGGCTGTACCAGCGGCACGGGTACCGGGTGGTCGGGCACCGGGCCGACGCGAACGGCGTGCGGCTCGCCCTGCTGGAGAAGCCGTCGGTCAGCGCCGTCCGCGCCGGCGCCTGAGCCACACGGATTCTCCGCCGCCCCACCGGGCTGTCGGACACCAGAGTGCCGCTCGCGCACAGTGATTCTCGCGCGGCCGGACCTCGGACGTGCGCGCCGCTTTGCTCTGCACCCTGATACGCACCGGTTGCGCCGCGTGACCACGGCTGGGGAGAAGCCCGCCGAGAAACAGCAGGTGGACAGGCTGGTGCGTCCGGGGGTGCAGAGCAAAGCGGCGAAGGCATCGTGTCGGCAGCCGCCGGGACGTCACCGACAGTGACGAGATCCCAGCTGTGACTCACTGTGATGGCTTCGGCGGGGAGGCACATCGCGGAACCGGCCCGACCCGCCCGATCGGCCGATGCTCAGGCGGCCTCGCGCAGATCGGCCAGGTCCAGCGGCGTACGGGCGCGGAGCAGTTCCGCCAACTCGGTGACCGAGCCGACCTCGCCGAGCACGTTCTTACCGCCGCCGTACGACCGCGGGTAGCGGTGCACGAGCCGGTAGCGGTAGCGCCCACGGATCAGCTCGATGGTCACCCGCCACCGCCCGCAACACCCGCAGACCCACTCCGACACCCCGCGAAAGTAGCTGTGAGCTGCGGTTATCTGATTCCGGCCGGAGGGACGCCGGGGGACGCGCGGGGACACACCGCCCGCGAGCCGCCGGTGATCTGCCTCACGGCTGTCGGTGCCGTCTGATTGACTGGTCGCCGTGGAGCTGCCGATCAACCCCCCGGTCGAGCCGATGCTGGCCAAGAGCGTGCCCCGGGTGCCGACCGCCCCCGGCATGACGTACGAGCCGAAGTGGGACGGCTTCCGGTGCATCGTCTTCCGCGACGGCGACGAGGTCGAGCTGGCCAGCCGGGGCGGCAAGCTGATGACGCGCTACTTCCCGGAGGTCGTCGAGCAGGCCCGCCGCCAGCTGCCGGAGCGGTGCGCGGTCGACGGCGAGCTGATCGTCATCCGACGGGACGGGCCGGACGGCCAGCCGCGCCTCGACTTCGAGCTGCTCGCCCAGCGCATCCACCCGGCGGCCTCGCGGGTGACGATGCTGGCCGAGACCACCCCCGCCGACTTCGTCGCCTTCGACCTGCTCGCCCTCGGCGACGAGTCGCTGCTGGAGCAGCCCTACCCGCGACGGCGGGCGCGGCTGGAGGAGGCGCTGGGTGGCGTACGGCCGCCGGTGCACGTCACCCAGGTCACCACCGACCCGGAGACCGCGCACCGCTGGTTCGACGTCTTCGAGGGCGCCGGCCTGGACGGTCTCATCGCCAAGCCGGCCGACCTACCGTACGAGCCGGGCAAGCGGCTCATGTTCAAGGTCAAGCACGCGCGCACCGCCGACGTGGTGGTGGCCGGCTTCCGGTGGCACAAGTCCGGTCCAGTGGTCGGCTCGCTCCTGCTCGGCCTCTACGACGACGACGGGGTCCTGCACCACGTCGGGGTGAGCGCGTCGTTCACCATGGCCCGTCGGCAGGAGCTGCTGGAGGAGCTGGCCCCCTACCGGGACACCGACGGCACGCACCCGTGGGTGCACGGCGACCACGAGCGCGGGCAACGCATCCCCGGTGGGGTGAGCCGGTGGACCGGCACGAAGAACCTGGAGTGGGAGCCGCTGCGCCCCGAGCTGGTGGTCGAGGTGGGATACGACGCGATGGAGGGCGAACGGTTCCGGCACACGGCGCGCTTCGTCCGCTGGCGGCCCGACCGTGATCCCCGCTCCTGCCGCTACGACCAGCTCGACCGGCCGGTCCGGTTCGACGTGGACCAGGTGCTGCGCGGTGACCCGACGGCGACCGTGGGGTCGCCCGACGGCCCGGCGTAGCCTGGCGCTCGACCCGATCAGGGAGGTTTCCTCGTGACCCGCACCTCCGACCGCCCCCGGTTCCGGCTGGCTCTCGCCGGTCTGGCCGCCGCCGCGCTGGTCACCGCCGGCTGCACCCTGCCGGCGTTCGCGCCCAGCACGGACGTCGAGGGTGAGGCTGCCGCACCCGGCACCGCGCCGGCCTGGCGCGCGTGCCCCGAGGTGCCTGAGGAGCTGGTCGGCCGCAGTGCGCCGGACATGCGCTACGAGTGCGCCCGCATCCGGGTTCCCCGCGACTGGGGCACCGGTTCGGGCGCCACCGCCGGTCCGGGCAGCGGTGAGACGTTCGAGATCGCCCTGCTGCGAGCCCGCTCGACCAAGCAGCGCGACCGCATCGGGTCGCTGGTCATCAACCCGGGAGGTCCCGGCGGCTCCGGTGTGGACACCGCCGTCTACCTCTCCTTCGGGCCGACCTTCGGTGGGCTGCCCACCTCGGTCACCGAGCGTTTCGACATCGTCGGTTTCGACCCACGCGGGGTGGCTCGGTCCAGCCCGGTGAAGTGCATCCCGGACGCCGACCTCGACGCGACCTTCGGCTACGACCCCGACCCGGAGAGCCAGCGGTCGTTCGACGACTTCGTCGCGCTCAGCCAGCGGATCGGTCGGGGCTGCGGCGACAAGTACGGCGACCAGCTCCCGCTCTACGGCACCGAGCAGGCCGCACGGGACATGGACGCGGTCCGCGCCGCCGTCGGCGACGAGAAGCTCACCTACCTCGGCTACTCGTACGGGACGCTGCTCGGCGCCACGTACGCGCAGCTCTACCCGCAGCGCGTCCGGGCGCTGGTGCTCGACGGCGCGGTCGATCCCCGGCAGGGGCTCGTCGCCTCCTCGGAGAGCCAGGCCAAGGGCTTCGAGCGGGCGTTCGACAACTTCACCCGGTGGTGTGCGGCCAACGCCGGCCGGTGTCCGATCGCGCCGGATGCCCGGGCCGCGGTGACCTCGGCGATCGAGAAGGCCCGGGTCTCGCCGGTCCGGGGTGACGACGGGCGGGAGGCGACCCCCGGCTGGGTGTTCTACGCGGTGATCTCCTCCCTCTACACCGAGGCGGGTTGGGAGGAGCTGGGCCGGGCGATCGACGAGTTGCAGGACGGCGACCCGACGGAGGTCTTCCGCCTCGCCGACGCGTACGCCGACCGCGAGGACGACGGCCGCTACTCGAACCTCTTCGACGCGAACCTCGCGGTCAACTGCGCGGACGAGGAGGAGAAGCCCAGTCGGGAGCAGATCCGCCAGCTCCAGTCGCAGTGGCGCCAGAAGTACCCGCTGTTCGGCCCCGCCCTGGCCGTGGGCATGCTCTCCTGCACGGAGTGGCCGGGCGGCCGGGACCCGTACCCGACCGGCCGGGCCGACGGTGCGCCGCCGATCCTGGTGGTCGGCACCACCGGCGACCCCGCCACCCCGTACGAGCAGACCCCCGCCCTGGCCTCGATGCTCGGGGTGGGCCGGGTGCTCACCTGGGAGGGCGAGGGGCACACCGCCTATCCGCAGACGGCTTGCATCACTGCTGCCGTCGACGCCTACCTGATCTCGTTGACCGTTCCCAGGGAGGGGCTGCGCTGCCCGGCCCGCTGACCGGGGGCTCCGGCTGCAGTTCGGGTATCTCGATCTCGTACCGCCGGGCGATCTCCTCCAGCAGCAGTCGCATCCGGTGCACGTCCGCCTTGAGCTGTTCCTGCTCCTCGTGCTCGAAGGCGTCGTCGTCGACGATCAGCCGGCTGGCGAAGTGCGCCGTGATCAGCGGGATGACCAGCAGGACCATGGTCGAGATGAGTAGCGCGGCGAGCGTCCGGCCGGCCCAGGTGGTCGGTGAGATGTCGCCGTAGCCGACGGTGGAGGCGGTCACCACCGCCCACCAGACCGCGTCGGCGGCGGTGCGGTTCTCCACCTGGCCGTAGATGACCCCCGCGACGACGATCATCAGCAGGTACGACGTGATCAGCGTTCGCGGCGAGTTCGCGAACCACACCAGCCCCCGGTAGATCCACCGGAACGGCGCCAGGATGTCCATGGGGCACCATGCTGCCCGGTGACCGCAACCACCGCCCGCACATCCGCCGGTGTCGCTGTGCCAGGCTCGGCGTCATGAACGACCTGATCTTCCGCGTGGCCGTCCGGTCCGACCTGCCCGCCGTCCTGACGCTCCTCGCCGACGACGCGCTCGGCCGGTCCCGCGAGGTCGGAGAGGTCGACGCCGCGTACGAGCGGGCGTTCGACGACATCACCGCCGACCCGCGCAACGACCTGGTCGTGGCGGAGGCCGACGGTGCGGTGGTGGGGTGCATGCAGCTCACCTACATCCCGGGGCTGAGCCGGCACGGCGCCGAGCGGCAGTTGATCGAGGCGGTCCGCGTCCGCTCCGACCAGCGGGGCCGGGGCCTGGGCCGGGAGATGATCACCTGGGCGGTCGACCGGGCGCGGGAGCGGGGATGCGGGCTGGTCCAGCTCACCACCGACAAGTCCCGCCACGACGCGCACCGCTTCTACCTGGGCCTCGGCTTCGTGGCCAGCCACGAGGGCATGAAGCTCCACCTCTGACAGTGGCCCGGCCGACCAGGTGTCACCGACGTCGGAGTGTCCCGGCCGCCGGACCCACCGTCAGGCCGTCGGTGCCGGCCGGCCCCCGTGCCGCGCCGCCCAGCGCAGGCCGGCGGCGTCGACGGCGGCGTGCAGCCTTTCGGCGAACCGGGCCACGCTGCCGTCCAGCGCGTCCAGATCGGCGGGGCCGAGCAGCGGTACCGGGCCGTCGTCGGTCAGCGCCAGCACGCACGGCGTACGCCCCTCGCTGGCCGCCCGGATCTCCGGGGAGCGCTCGTTGAGGTGCACGAGGTCGACCGGGACGCCCAGCTCGGGCACGAGGTGCCGCCACTCGCGCTTGCGGCCCAACGCCCCGTGGGTGATGTCGCAGAGGGCGCACTCGGCGGTGCCCCGGACCTTGCCGACGACGTACGCCAGCTCGCCGCGCAGGCCGCCGTCGGCGTGGTAGACGCCGACCAGCCGCCGGATTACATCGCTCGGGGAGGTCATGCGGAACAGTGTGCCCCGCCCGGCTGAACGGACGCTGGACGCGGTGCGGTCAGCGGGGTCGGTCGCGGTCCTTCGAGGGTTGGACCCGCTTCGGCTCGCCGGGCATCTTCGGATGGTCCGGCGGGTACGGCATGTCGCCCTGGCCGACGGCGGCGTCCCGGTCGGCCCACTCCAGCAGCGGGGTGATGTCCCATGCGGCGTCGTCGATCCCGGCGTGCGGGTCGCCGCGCTCGGCCACCCGGGTGGGGACGGTGCGCAGGTCGAAGTCGTCCGGGTCGACGTCGGGCAGCTCGTCCCAGGTGACCGGGGTGGAGACGGTGGCGCGGGCGTTGGCGCGCAGCGAGTACGCGCAGGCGATCGTCCGGTCACGGGCCATCTGGTTGAAGTCGACGAAGACGCGCGTGCCCCGCTCCTCCTTCCACCAGGCGGTGGTGACCAGCTCGGGCCGGCGTCGCTCCAGCTCGCGGGCCAGCGCGATGGTGGCCCGGCGGACCTCGGTGAAGGTCCATCGAGGTGCGATGCGCAGGTAGACGTGGACGCCCCGACCGCCGGAGGTCTTGGGCCAGCCGGTCGCACCCAGCTCGTCGAGGATGCCGCGCAGCTCGGCCGCCGCGGCGGCGGCGTCGGCGAAGTCGGTGCCCGGCTGCGGGTCGAGGTCGACGCGCAGCTCGTCGGGACGGTCGGTGTCGGCGGCGCGGACCGGCCACGGGTGGAACACCACGGTGCCCATCTGGGCGGCCCAGGCCACGTGGGCGAGGTCGGCGGGGCACAGCTCGTCAGCCGTACGACCGCTCGGAAAGGCGATCCGCGCGGTCTCGACCCACGGGGGCACGCCTCGGGTCGGCACCCGCTTCTGGAAGAACATCTCCCCCTCGACGCCCTCGGGGAAGCGCTGCAGGGTGGTCGGCCGGCCGCGCAGGGCGCGCGTGATGCCGTCACCGACCGCGAGGTAGTAGTGGAACACGTCGGCCTTGGTGTAGCCGCGCTGCGGAAAGATCACCCGGTCGGGGCTGCTCAGCCGGACGGTGCGCCCGGCCACCTCGATCTCCTCGGCTGCGCTCTTCGTGCCACCCATTGCGCGACCATATGCGACGGGTGCGACGTCCGACGTACCGTTGAGGGGTGAGTCTTGACGACAGCGAACTGCCCCGCACCGAGGAAGAGTGGCGGGTCCGGCTGAGCCCCGAGGAGTTCCGGGTGCTCCGCGAGGCCGGCACCGAGCGCCCGTGGACCGGCGAGTACGTGGACACGAAGACGCCGGGCGTCTACCACTGCCGGGCGTGCGGGCTGGAACTCTTCAGCAGCGACACGAAGTTCGACTCGCACTGCGGGTGGCCGAGCTTCGACGACGCCATCCCCGGCCGGGTCAAGGAGATCGAGGACCGCACTCTCGGCATGACGCGCACCGAGATCCGCTGCGCCCGGTGCGACAGCCACCTCGGGCACGTCTTCCACGGTGAGGGCTTCACCCCGAAGGACACCCGGCACTGTGTCAACTCGGTCTCGATCCGGCTGGAGCCGCGCGGCGCCTGACGCCGGCTCGCCGCTGGCGATCATCGCACTCGGTCGCCGGCCGGCAGCGTCGCCAGCAACTCGACCTGGGCGTCCCGGGAACGGGCCACCCGCTCGGCGAACTCACGGACCGCCGCGCTGCCCCCGACCCTGAGGTGGGCCCGGGCGAGGTCCGCCGCCGCCGCCTGGTGCGCGCTCAGCACCGTACCGAGGACCTGATCCACCTCGGCGGGGCCGGCCCGGCGCAGCCGCTCCAGGTCGTCGGCGTCGGCGTGCCCGGTGTGGTCGTGCCGGCCCCCGGTGGTGGGGCGGCCGGCGTCCCGCAGCCAGACACGCATCGTGCCCAGCTCGTCGGTTTCGGTGGCCTCGACGGCCGCGACCAGGGTCCGTAGGTGCGAATCGGTCAGCCGGCCGCGGACCGCGCGGGTCATCTCCAGGGTGCGTTCACTGTGCGCGACGAGCGCCTCGAGGAACGGCGCGTCGACGCCCTGAAGGCTGACCGGGGTCGCGGCGGGGGCCGGTGCGGTGTCACCGTCGCCGCCGGCACAGCCGGCGACGAGGAGCAGGACGACGAGCAGGGTGTACGCGAGCCGGCGGGCCATGCCGAGCCTCCGATCGACGGTCGGCGGGTGCGGCGCGCTCTGGGTACGGGCCGCACCCGATCCGGTCAGACCTGGGTCCAGAGTGCCGGGGTGTACGGCGGCTCCCAACCGGCGATCGCGGTGTGCGCCTGGCGGCACTGGTAGCTCGATCCGCCATAGGTGACCTGGTCGCCGACCTGGTAGGCGCGGCCCGCCGTCCACGTGCCACCCGGGGCGGGCGGCGGGGTGGTGGGTGCGGCGGTCGGCGTCGGGCTGGGGCTGGTCGGTGGCGGCGTGGTGGGCGTGGGCCCGCCGCCGCCGGAGACCTGAAGGTCGACGCAGGAGTAGAACGCGTTGGGGGTGTCGGCGATGTTCCACACCGCGAGGACCTTCTGCCGCCCCGGGTACCCGCCGAGGTTGACCGTGTGCGACACGGTCGCGCCCGGCTGCTGGCCCCCGCCGTTGAACACCGCGATCCGGGTGCCGCCGATGAAGTACTCCCAGTTGCTGGTGGCGTGGCGGGCGGTGTTCGTCCAGGTGAAGGTGACCGAGGTGCCGACCGAGGTGGCGGGCCAACCCCGGCCGTCGTCGTTGAGGACGGCGAACTGCGCGATGCCGGCATGGCAACTACGCAGCCCCTTGGGCCCCTCGACGCTCTGCGGTTCCCATCTGATCTGGCCGCAGTCGGGCACCCGGCCCTGCGCGCAGAGCGCCTGTCGGCTCGGCGGCCCGGAGACGTACCCGTGGGCCTGGGCGGGTACGGCGACCGCCAGCGAGGCGACGACCGCGCCGGTCGCCGCGAGCGGAAGGGTGAGTCGTCTTCGCATGGTGGCATCTCCTTTGGAATCCGACCTGCTGAGATGCCACCCAACATAAATTAAACCTTGTTAACAGTAAAGACTCCTGTCGATAAAGCAGGGCCGGGCGGGCAGCTCAGAGCTTCAGGAGGCTCCCCCGCTCGTCCACCCGGTCGGCCGACTCGTCGTCCAGCCACACGCCGCCGGTGGCGAGGTAGCGGAAGCGGTACTCCCCCGGCCCGAGCCGCACGGTGACGGTCCGGGTGCCGTCCCGGCGGGCGACGAGTTCGTGCCGGCCCGGCTCCCAGTCGTTGAAACAGCCGACGACGCTGACCGGGCCGGGCGGAGCGTCCCGGGGAAGGCAGAAGGTCACCCGGGTCTGGTTGCCGAAGAGCTTGTTGCGCTTGATCACGTGTTCCTCCGGTATCGAGGCCTGCTCCGGGTCCAACGGCCGACACGCCGGGGACGACTCGCCGCAGGCCGGATCAGGTTTGCCGGTTCCGGTTGCCGTCCTGCTGCTGTTCGTCGACGCTGAGGTGACTTGTCCATTTCACGGGGGTTTCGTCATGGCGACCTGCGAGGTCTGCGGTAACGACTACTGGATGGCGTTCGAGGTGCGTACGGTCAGCGGCGACGTGCACACCTTCGACTGCTTCGAGTGCGCCATCCACAAGATGGCCCCGATCTGCGAGCACTGCCAGATCAAGATCGTCGGGCACGGCGTGGAGGTGTCCGGCCGCTTCTTCTGCTGCGCGCACTGCGCCCGGGCCGAGGAGGGCGACCAGGGAGCCCAGGTCCGCGACGCCGTCGGCTCCCGCCCCGCCTGACGGGCCGCGCGGCCCACTCGCCGCCGCGGTCTCCACGTCCACGATCGCGCACGATCCATGAAGTAGTGGCCTCGCGGGCGTCCGGAGCCCACTACTTCCCTGTTCGAGCGTGACCTTGCGGGGGGAGGCGGGCCGGGCGGGTGGCGCTCACCGAGCGAAGTGGACGGGGCGACCGTAAGCGAGCGGTAAGGACGACAGGCCGGCCCGGACGGCTAGCATCCGGGCATGCCCGTCACCACCATCCGGCTGATCGCCGCCACGCTGGCCACCGCCGCCCTGGCGCTGAGCGCGTGCGGCGGCGCCGACGACCGGTCCTCCGGCGACGCGCCGGCCGCCACCGCCACCGCCGCCACGCCCGCCCCGGGCGGCGCCACCGCGAGCCCGGACGGTGCCAGCGGCACCCCGTCGGGTGCCGGCGCCGACCCCAGCGCCCCTGCCGTGCCGAAGACGCTCGACTTCACCGCCCGCACCCTCGACGGCGGCAGCTTCGCCGGGAGCAGCCTCGCCGGGAAGCCGGCGGTCCTGTGGTTCTGGGCGGCGTGGTGCACGCGCTGCCGAGGTGTCGCCGACTCGGTCGCCGCCGTGCAGCGGGACAACGCCGACCGCGTAAGCGTGGTCGGTGTGGCCGGCCTCGGCAGCGGCGACGAGGCGATGAAGCGATTCGCCCGGGACACCGGCATCACCGGCTTCCCGAGCCTGGCGGACGACGACGGCGTGGTCTGGCGTCGGTTCGGCGTCACCAGCCAGGAGCACTACGTGCTGCTGGACTCCGCCGGGACGGTCCGACACAACGGGCCGCTGTCCCAGGCCGACCTGCGCCGGCGCGTCGCCGAGCTGAGCTGAGCCGACATGACCGACGCCCCCTACGGCCTCGCGCTCGGCGCCGGCCTGCTCGCCGCCGTCAACCCGTGCGGCTTCGCGCTGCTGCCCGCGTACCTCTCGATGCTCGTCCTCGGCGACGGTCCGGCGGACCGGCGCGGACCGCTCGGGCGCCGGCGAGCCCGGGGTGGGCTCAAGCGGCTCCTCCGACCGGGTCTTGAGCGTGTCGGCGGTCGGGTAGCCGGGAAACTCCCTGGTGGGTTC
>NZ_JBFAMU010000125.1:0-11811 GCF_040656655.1 Micromonospora sp. NPDC049799 | reverse complement strand
GGGTATTCTTGGTTTTTTTTGGGTTAGGGGTTGGTTAAAACCCCGCCCCCGGCCGGCGCTGACCCCGCCCGGGAGCGGCCCCCCGCGGGCCTGGGCGCGCCCTTCGTGGGGGGGGGTCGCCGCACCGGCGACGGCCGCGCCGACGCCGATCGCCACCACGGTCGTGGCCGGGTCCGCCAGGCCGGCACGGACCGCATCGGCCTCGGCGGGCACGGCGGTGACCACCAGCAGGCCCGTCACGACAGCGGTCCCCGCGTCTCCCGCCGGGTCTCGTCGTCCGTCCCGCCCCCGCCCGGACCGCCGACGGCGGAGGAGGGGCGGTAGATGTGGTACCCGGGCGGGGCGAGCCCCGCGTCCCCGGAATCGTCGGAGGCGGGCGCCGGTGAGGTCGGGGCCGGGTCCTCCGCGGCCGGGCCGACGTGCGCCGGATCAGTCGGGTCGGACTCGTCCTCGGTCAGTTCGTCGTCGGCCAGCGGGCGGCCCTGCAACCGCTCGGCGCGCAGCCGGCCGGCCATCACCACACCCCGGGCAGCGGCCAGGGCGGCCACACCGGCGGCGACGGCGATGCCGATCCGGCCGTCGAACGGCACGAGCCCGAGGCCGCCGCCGGCCACGAAGGCGAGCATCAGGACCGTCTCGGAATGCGCGAAGGAGCTGGCCCGCAGCCGCTCCGGGATGCGTTCCTGGATGGAGGCGTCCACCGTCAGCTTGGAGATGCCGCTGATCAGGGCGGTAACCAGGCAGAGCAGCGCGACCATCGGCAGCGAGAACTTCAGGGCGGCGAGCACGGCCACCCCGGCCACGATGACGATGCCGCTGGACTGGATGGCGGTCGGTCGGTGGATGCGCAGGCGGGTGCCCACCGCGGTGGCGAGGAAGCTGCCCACCGCGAGCGCGCCGCCGACGAGACCGAGGGCTCCCTCGTCGCCCAGGTCCCGGCCGAACACCACCGTGGTCAGGTCCCCCGACTTGATCGCGAACGCGAGGAAGAGCAGCAGGAAGCCGTACACCGCGCGGAGCGTCGCGGCACCGACCAGGGTGGCGATCACCAGCCGGCCGGCGGGACGGCCCCGGCCGAGGGGCCGGTCCCCGGTACGCCGCCCGAGCGCCCGCAACGGCCGGGGCACCCGCTCCGGTGGCTCCGAGTCCGCCTTCGGCGGCAGCCGCAGGGAGATCACCATGCCCACCAGGAAGATGACCGACGCCACGCGGAGCGGCCACTGCGGCCCGAACCAGAAGGCCGCCAACCCGATCGGTGCGACCAGCGCGCCGGCCACCGTCCCGTACACGCTGGCCCGTGCGCCGACCTGGGACAGCCCCAGCCCCTCCGGAAGCAGCCGGGGCACGGCGGCCGAGCGGGCCACCCCGTACGCGCGGGAGAGCGCCAGCACCCCGAACGCCGCCGGGTAGAGGCCGAAGCCGTGGATGTAGTCGGAGATCAACCAGGCCAGGAAGGCCCGGCCGAGCATCGTGGCGGCCAGCGCGTAGCGGCGCCCGTGCCGGAAGTGGTCGAGCAGCGGGCCCACCACCGGAGCGAGCATGGCGAACGGCACCATGGTCACCAGCAGGTAGAGGGCGACCTTGCTGCGCGCCTCGCCGAGCGGGACGCTGAAGAAGATCGTGCCGGCCAGCCCGATGGCGATCAGCGTGTCCCCGGCGCACGAGACGGCGTGCAGGTCGAACAGGCGCACCATGCCCACATCGCCGCCGGCGCCCCGGGTCCGGGCCCGTCCGGCCCGGCGGGTCATCCACCGGCCACTGCTCAGCGAGCCGCGGAACAGCAGGCGGACGGCCTTCACGCCCGTGCCGACGGTCCGCCCCAGGACGGACCGCTCGGGGCGGGAGAACAGCGGCATGTGCACCATCCTCGCCCATTCGGCCCGCACACGCCGCACCACCGCCCGAGAACCTCTGGAGGGAGTGCCTGTCGGCGAGCCGTACGCATGGGGAACAATGGTCGGGTGACCAGGCCCGCCTCCGCTCGTGCCGCCCGCCTCGACCAGGTCTGTGCCGCCGCCGTCGACGTGGCGCGCGACGCCATCACCGAGGTCGACCCCACCGACGTCGGCGACCATCTCCAGGCGGTCGCCGAGGGCGACCGACTCGTCACGCACTACTTCGAGTGCCGGCTCGCCGGTTACCGCGGGTGGCGTTGGGCGGTCACCGTCACCCGGGTACCCCGCAGCCGTACGGTGACGATCTGCGAGACCGTGCTGCTGCCCGGCCCGGACGCGCTGCTGGCGCCGGGCTGGCTGCCCTGGCAGGAGCGGCTCAAGCCGGGCGACCTCGGCCCCGGCGATCTGCTGCCCACGCCGGCGGACGACGAGCGGCTCCAGCCCGGTTACCTGCTCTCGGACGACCCGGCGGTCGAGGAGACCGCCTGGGAGCTCGGGCTCGGCCGGGCGCGGGTGCTGTCCCGGGAGGGGCGCGCCGACGCCGCCCAGCGGTGGTACGACGGTGACCACGGCCCGTCGGCGGCGATCTCCGTCTCCGCCCCGGCCGCCGCCCGCTGCGGGACCTGCGGCTTCTACCTGCCGCTCGCCGGTGCCCTGCGGCAGTCCTTCGGTGCCTGCGGAAACTTCTACGCGCCTGACGACGGTCGGGTGGTCAGCGCCGACCACGGCTGCGGCGCCCACTCGGAGACGCTGATCGAGGCCGGTGAGTCACCGGTCGAGGAGATGCCCACGGTCTACGACGACAGCGCGGTGGAGGCGGTCTCGGTGAGCCGGGCGCCGGGTTCGGTGGAGGCGGCCGAGCCGGCGGAGCCGTACGGGCACTCCTGACGCGACAACCGCCCGTTGATCAGCGGGCGGCGCGGCGGCGACGGCGATTGGCGTCGTGCCGCATCATCGTGGCGAGACCGGGGAAGCCCCACAGGAAGCCGGCGAGGCAGGTCCACAGCCAGTTCTCGTGATCGTTGTCGGACAGCCAGTCCCGGAAGAACACCAGCAGCACCAACCCGGCGACCGCCCAGGCCGCCATTCCGGCGAGGGCGAAGGGCACCATCGGCGGGTCGAGCGGCTCGGGCCGCGGCTGCTGCTGCTTCGGCACGGGGCAAGCGTACGCGATCAACTTTCCCTGTCCGTCGCTCATCTGGGACGATGCGGCGCGACAACGGATGATCACCTGCGAGGGATTCGATGGCAGTAGCCCCGCCCGAGAACGGCCCACCGTCCGCAGCGCCGCGGAACGGTTTCGACCGGTACTTCGAGATCACCGCCCGCGGCTCGACGATGAGTCGCGAGGTCCGAGGTGGTCTGGCGACCTTCTTCACGATGGCGTACATCGTGGTGCTCAACCCGCTCATCCTCGGTTCGGCCGTCGACGGCGACGGCCAGAAGCTCTCGATTCCCGCTCTCGCCGCCGCGACCGCGCTGGTCGCCGGCGTGATGACGATCCTGATGGGCGTGGTCGGCCGGTTCCCGCTGGCGCTGGCCGCCGGCCTCGGCGTGAACGCGCTGGTCGCGTACGAGATCGCCCCGGAGATGACCTGGGCGGACGCCATGGGTCTGGTGGTGATCGAGGGTGTGATCATCGCGGTCCTGGTGCTCACCGGCCTGCGGACCGCGGTGTTCCGCTCGGTGCCGACGCAGATGAAGACCGCGATCGGCGTCGGCATCGGCCTGTTCCTGACCATCATCGGCCTGGTCGACGCGGGCTTCGTACGCCGGACCGAGGGCAACACCACCGTGCCCGTGGGCCTGGGCATCGGCGGCAAGCTGGTCAGTTGGCCGATGCTGGTCTTCGTGGTGGGTCTGCTGCTGACCCTGGTGCTGGTGGTCCGCAAGGTCAAGGGCGCGATCCTCATCGGCATCCTCGCCTCGACCGCGCTGGCGATGCTCGTGGAGGCGGCGGGGAACATCGGTCCCTCGTTCGTCGACGGCAAGCCCAACCCCAAGGGCTGGGCGCTGAACGTGCCGGAGCTCCCCAGCACCGTGGTGGATCTGCCGGACCTGTCGCTGCTCGGCAACTTCAACGTGCTCGACTCGTGGGGCCGGGCCGGCTGGGTCGTCGTGCTGATGTTCGTCTTCACCCTGCTGATCACCGACTTCTTCGACACGATGGGCACGATGGTCGCCGTCGGTCAGGAGGGCGGCATGCTCGACGAGCGGGGCACGCCGCCGCGGGCGAAGGAGATCCTGCTGGTCGACTCGATCGCCGCGGCCAGTGGTGGTGCGGCGAGCGTCTCCAGCAACACGTCGTACATCGAGAGCGCCGCGGGTGTCGCCGAGGGTGCCCGGACCGGTGTGGCCAACCTGGTCACCGGCGTGCTCTTCCTGCTGGCGATGTTCCTCGCGCCGCTGGTGGTCGTCGTGCCGTTCGAGGCCGCGTCCACCGCGCTGGTCGTGGTCGGCTTCCTGATGATGACCGCGGTCCGCACGATCGACTGGTCGGACTACGAGATCGCCATTCCGGCGTTCCTCACGATCGTCCTGATGCCGTTCACGTACTCGATCTCCAACGGCATCGGGGCCGGCCTGATCACGTACGTGGTGGTGAAGCTCGCCAAGGGCAAGGCACGCGAGATCCACCCGCTGCTGTACGGCGTGGCGGCACTCTTCGTGCTGTACTTCCTGCGCGGACCGATCGAGTCCGTGGTGCTCTGACGCCTCGCTCCGGGCCGGCGTCGAACCGGACTACCCGGCCCGGAGCAGGGCAAACCTCCTCGTGAGCATGGTCATATCGCATGTCGTTAGCCAGGCTCATTAGTTATGCTAACTATCGTGACGGAGCGGACGGTGACGGCTCACAGCGTGCCACCGGCGCAACTGGCACCCCAGTTGCGTGATGCGATCATGCGGCTCAACCGGCGGGTCCGACAGACCCGGCCGGTCGGCGACCTCACGGTCACCCAGCTCTCCGCGCTCACCAGCCTCCGGCTGGCGGGCGCGCTGACGCCCCGGGAACTGGCCGAGGTCGAGCGGGTGCAGCCGCCGACGATGACCAAGATCGTCGGGAAGTTGGAGGAACGCGGCCTCGTGCGGCGTACCCCCCACCCGACCGACGGCCGGCAGGTCATCCTCGCGGCGACCGAGGGGGGCGAGGCGGTGCTCGACCAGTTCGAGCGCGCTCGCGACGAGTGGCTGGCCCACCGGCTGGCCGAGTTGAGCGACGAGGACCGGGACACGCTGCATCACGCGGCGGAGATCCTGCACCAGCTCGCCCGCGCCTGACCCGCGCCACCGCGCCCGCGCCGTCCGACGGCGATGACGCGTACGCGAGGAGGCGCACCAAGAGTGCAGGCGAAGCTGAGCACGATGTTCCAGTCCCTACAGGTCCGCAACTACCGGCTCTTCGCATCCGGGCAGCTGATCAAATTGATCGGCGTCTGGATGATGTTCATCGCCCAGGACTGGCTCGTCCTCGAGCTCTCCGACGACTCGGCCACCGCGCTCGGCGTGGTCATCGCCCTCCAGTTCACCCCGGTCCTGCTGCTCACGCTGCTCTCCGGCCGGCTCGCCGACCGGTACGACAAGCGGATGCTGCTCTTCGTCGCCAACGCCTTCTGGACGGTGCTGGCACTCGCCATGAGCGTCCTGGTGATCACCGACCTGGTGCAGCTGTGGCACGTCTTCACCTTCGCCGCCCTGCTCGGCGTCGCCAACGCGGTCGAGACCCCGGTGCGGCAGGCGTTCGTCTCCGAGCTGGTCGGCACACCGCTGCTGCCCAACGCCCTGTCCCTGAACGCGGCCGTGTTCAACTCGGCCCGGATCATCGGGCCGGCCCTCGCCGGGCTGGCCATCGCGGCCTTCGGCGTCGGCCCGGTCTTCCTGGTCACCGCGCTCAGCTCGGTCGCCCCGCTGGTCAACGTGATCCGGCTGCGTCCGGCCGAGCTGCACCGGGACGCCCTGCTGCCGCGCGACGAGCGCGCCTCGGCCAAGGTGGTCGACGGGCTGCGCTACGTCTGGGGCCGCCCCGACCTGCTGCTGCCGATGGTGATGATCTCGGTGATCGCCACGGCACTGTTCAACTTCCAGCTCACGCTCGCCGCACTGGCCAAGACCGTCTTCAACACCGGTGCCGCCTCGTTCGGCCTGTTCAGCAGCGCGCTGGCGGTCGGTGCCCTCGCCGGGGCGCTGGCCGGCACCAGCCGGCGCAGCCGGCCGTCGGTCTGGGTGGTGCTGGGTGCCGCCGTCGCCTGCTCGACCTTCGGCACGCTGGTCGGGCTCGCCCCGGCGTACTGGCTGGTCGTGGCGCTGCTGCTCCCCACCGGGTTCTTCATGGTGTTCTTCGCCCAGGCCTGCAACCAGCGGATCCAGCTCGGCACGGACGCCGCCTTCCGGGGCCGGGTGATGGCCCTCTGGGTGCTCGTCTTCCTCGGCACCAACCCGGTCGGCGCGCCGGTGATCGGCTGGCTCGCGGAGACGTACGGCGCCGGGGCGAGCATCTGGATCGGTGGCCTGATCTCACTGGCCACGGCCCTGCTCGCGCTCACCTGGCAGCTGCGCCGGTCCGGCGCCCGCCTGCGCTTCCGCATCCTTCCGGCCCCACGCTTCTACGTCACCTCCCCGGAGTGACATAGCGGCGTCCGTGGATCAGGGCAAATCGGTGGCGGGGGCGCGGCCAGCGGCTTAGCGTCGATCCGTGGAGGTCGGACGGGGACTGGTGCTCGCCCTGGCGGTCCTCGCCGTGCTCGGCCTACCGGTGCTCGTCGCCGTGGTCTGCTGCGCCGACGAGCTGCTGGACCGGGTCGTCTGCGGGTTCGCCGACTGGCGGCAGGGCCGCCGCGACCGCCGCACCATCGACCGGCTGAACCGGGCGATCGATGCCGACACCCTCACCCGGGACATCGACATGAGCGGCTTCGACCGGCCCGACCGCCGGCCGCTGGAGACGCTCGCCGCCGACCTCCGCCGCATCGGTGGCCGGCGGGGCGGCGGACGCGCGGTGGTCTGGCACGGCACGGTCCTCCAGGCGTACGACGACCGGCTCCGGATGGCCTGTACCGCGCTCGGCATCCCCCAGCACCTGGGCGAGCTGACCGGTGTCGACCGGGAGATCGAACGGGTCCGGGTGGAGGGCCTGCTGCACGACGCCGGGCTGACCCTGCCCGCCGCCCGGGCCGAGCACCGGCTGCGCCACCCCTGAGCGGGTCGCGGTGAGGCTCTTCGTCGCCGTGTACCCGCCGGCCGAGGCCGTCGCGCACCTCGGCGAGCAGGTCGCCCGGCTGCGGCTCGGCACGGCCGCGGCCAACGGCACCAACGTCCGGCTCGCCGACCCGGCCAACGCCCACGTCACCCTCGCCTTCCTCGGCGACGTCGAGGCCGACCGGCTGATCGCGGTGGAGAGCGCACTGGGACTGGCCGCCGAGTGGTTCCGCGACGGCCGGGCGTCCACGCCCCGGCTCCGGCTGACCGGCGGCGGGCGCTTCGGGCGGAACCGGTTCACCGTCGTGTGGGTGGACCTCGGGGGAGACGTCGAGGCCATGAACGTGCTGGCCCGCCTGGTCCGGTCCCGGCTGCGGCACGGCCGCCTCCCGCACGACGAGAAGCCCTTCCGCCCCCACCTGACCGTGGCCCGACCCGGTGACCGGGTGCCCGCCGAGGACGTGGCCGCCGACGTGGAGACCCTGCGGGCGTACGAGGGGCCGGAGTGGCCGGCGACCGAGATGGTGCTCGTCCGCAGCCACCCCGGCCCCCGGCCCACCTACGACCGGTTGGCCGCCTGGCCCCTCTGACCCTTCCGGTGCGGCGCCTCCGCTACCAGGCCCACGCCTCCGGGCCGGGCCCGCCGTTGCCGATCGGCGGGAAGAGCTCGTCGAGGCGCTTCGACGCCGCGTCGTCGAGGGTGACGGTCAGGGCACCCAGCGAGCGGTCCAGCTGCTCGGTGGTGCGCGGGCCGATGATCGGCGCGGTCACGCCGGGCCGGGAGAGCAGCCACGCCAGCGCCACGTCCGCCGGGTCGTGACCGAGGTCGGCGCAGAGCTTCTCGTACGCCTCGATGGTCGGCCGGTGCGCGGCCAGTGCGTCGGCGGCGCGGCCGGAGGTGCCGCGCGCCGCCCCGCCCTCGGCCATCTTGCGCAGCACGCCGGAGAGCAGCCCGCCGTGCAGCGGCGACCACGGGATGATGCCCAGGCCATGGTGCTGCGCGGCGGGTACGACCTCCAGCTCCACGTGCCGGGTCAGGAGGTTGTAGATGCACTGCTCGGACACGAGACCGAGGAAGTTGCGCCGCCCGGCGGCCTCCTGCGCCACCGAGATGTGCCAACCGGCGAAGTTGGACGATCCGACGTAGAGCACCTTGCCCTGGGCGACCAGGGTCTCCATGGCCTGCCAGATCTCCTCCCACGGCGTGGTGCGGGAGACGTGGTGCATCTGGTACAGGTCGATCGTGTCGGTCTGGAGACGGCGCAGCGACCCCTCGCAGGCTCGCACGATGTGCCGAGCGGAGAGCCCCTGCTCGTTGGGCCAGTCGCCCATCTTGCCGTAGACCTTCGTGGCGAGGACGACCTTCTCCCGCCGGCCACCACCCTGGGCGAGCCAGCGGCCGATGATCTGCTCGGTGACGCCCTCGCCGGTCTGCCACCCGTAGACGTCAGCGGTGTCGAAGAAGTTGATGCCGTGCTCCAGGGCGCGGTCCATGATGGCGTAGCTGTCCTGCTCGCTGGTCTGCGGCCCGAAGTTCATCGTGCCGAGGCAGAGGCGACTGACCGACAGACCGGTCCGGCCGAGGTTCGTGTACTCCATCGGTCCACCCTGTCACGCGGGCACTTCGAGTGCCCACCACCAGGGTGGACCGAAGGGTCAGGAGGACTCGCGGGCCGCGGGGCCACTGCCGAACAGGACGTCGTCCCAGCTCGGCAGGCGCTTGCGCGGCTTGCCGCCCTCGGTGGACTCGCCCGCCGCGGCGGCCGGCGCACCCGTGCGGCGGGGCCGGAGCACCGCGAGCGACGGCACGGCCGGCACCTCCTTGGGCGCGTCCGAGTCGTCGTCGAAGGCCGAACCCTGCCCACCGCCGAGGAGCGCCGCGGCACCGCCGCCCATCGCCCGCTGGCGGGGCGAGTCCGACCCGGCCAGAGCGGCCGGCGTACGCGGCTCCATGCCCCGGCCCGAGGTGGAGCCGAGCGGCCGGTCGAGCGAGGCCAGCAGGGCATCGCGGCCGGCGCGGATCGGGTCGCGGCCCGGCCGGGCGTGCTCCCCGGGAGAGGGCAGGCCGTGACCGCCCCGACCGGGCTCGGAGCGGGATTGGCCGGGCAGCGCGTGACCGCCCCGCTCCGGTGCCGGCTCCTGGCCGAGGATCGGGGTGGGACGCTCGGCGCACAGATACTGCGCCATGTCGTCATGCGGCGTGACGTTCTGCCGGGTCTTGTCGAGGTCCCAGACGGCCTGCGCGGTCGCCTTGCCCGACGGCCACGTGGCGACGATCCGCCAGGTGCCGTCGTCACGGCGCCACGCGTCCCAGGAGATCTTCTCGGTGTCGATCCCGTGCTGGGACAGCCGGCCGTTGACCACCTCGGCGAGCGGGGTGGGCTTCTCCGCACCCTTGAGCCGGGTGCGGCGCGCGTGCTGGGCGAGCATTGCCCGCTCCTGAAGCACCGGACCGGCGTAGCGGAGAACCCGGTCGACCGGCACGCCGGCGATGCGGGCCACGTCCTCTGCGGACTCACCGGAGCGGATCCGGGCCTGGATGTCGCGCGGCGAGAGCGAGGGCGCGATATCGGCGACGGCCGGGGCCGCCGCGAGCGGTGGCCCACCGGGCTCGGCGTGCAGGGCAGAGGCGATGCGCTCGTCGATGGGAAGGGCGAGCAGTCGCCCGACCTCGTCGGCGAGCACCAGTGCCTGGCCGTCCTCGGAGAGGGCGACGAAGCGTACTGGGCGCATAGCGTTGCCTCCGTCCCGCTTCGCTGGCCGCACGCCACGAGTCGGCCACCCGGGCGTCTCGCACCACCGTACGCTGTCCTGCCCCGAGGTGGGGGAAGCGACACCCGCATGTCGCGACTGAGCTGCGGCGATGATCACGGTCGGTGGCCGCCGGAGGCCCGGTGGCCACCGACCGTGACGGTAGGTCAGAGTCGCTCGACGACGTAGTCGATGGACGCGGTCAGCGCCTCGACGTCGGCCGGCTCGACGGCCGGGAACAGCGCGACGCGGAGCTGGTTGCGGCCGAGCTTCCGGTACGGCTCGGTGTCCACGATGCCGTTGGCGCGCAGCGCCTTCGCGATCGCCGTGGCGTCCACCTCGTCAGCGAAGTCGATGGTGGCGACCACGTTGGACCGCAGTGCCGGGTCGGTGACGAAGGGGGTCGCCACCGACGACCGCTCCGCCCAGCCGTACACGATGTTGGCGCTCTCGGCGGTGCGCTTCGCCGCCCAGGCCAGGCCGCCCTGCGAGTTCATCCAGTCGGTCTGCTCGGCGGCCAGGAAGATGGTGGCCAGTGCCGGCGTGTTGTAGGTCTGCTCCAGCCGCGAGTTGTCGATCGCGGTGACCAGGTCGAGGAAGGCCGGGATGTAGCGGCCCGACGCCTTGATCTCGGCGGCCCGATCCAGCGCGGCCGGCGACATCAAAGCCAGCCAGAGGCCGCCGTCGGAGCCGAAGCACTTCTGTGGGGCGAAGTAGTAGACGTCGGTCTCGCCGACGTTCACCTCCAGGCCACCGGCACCCGAGGTGGCGTCGACCAGCAGCAGGGAACCCTCGTCGGTGCCGGACACCCGGCTGATCGGCACCGCGACACCGGTCGAGGTCTCGTTGTGCGGGGTCGCGTAGGCGTCCACCCCGGCCTCGGCCACCAGCGAGGGCGCGGAGCCGGCCTCCGACTTGCGGACGGTCGGCTCGCCCAGGAACGGCGCGTCCTTGACGGACTTGGCGAACTTCGCGCCGAACTCCCCGAAGCTGGCGAACTGCGCCCGGTCCCGGATCAGGCCGAACGTCGCGACCTCCCAGAAGGCGGTGGTGCCACCGTTGCCGATGACCACCTCGTAGCCCTCGGGCAGGGCGAAGAACTCGGCCATGCCGCGGCGCAGCCGGGCGACCTGGTCGCGCACGGTCTTCTGCCGGTGCGACGTGCCGAGGTAACTCGTCGCCACGTCGGCCAGGGCGGAGACCGCCGCCGGACGGACCTTGGACGGCCCGCAGCCGAAGCGGCCGTCGGCGGGCTTGATCTCGTCGGGAATCCGGATGGTCGGTGCGTCAGCCACGGTTGTCTCGATCCTTCCACATGGGCGAGGGCGGGCCGGTCCGGCGACACTGCCGACCCTCATCCTCGCATTCCGGCCGACCACCATCGCCGCTGGTCCCACGCCGGGCCCTGAGGCGTACGCCACAGCCCGCTCCGCCCTGCCCTCGGCCCGCTGTCCCGGTCCGCTCCGCGGTCTCCGTCATGTCGCGGGGCGCAGTACCGGTTCCGAGACATGATCGACTCGACGTCATTGACGTCGGGGTGTCCGGGTGCGTTTTTCGACCCGACTTCAATGACGTCGAGTGGATCTACACCGGGGCGGGCCGTTGTCGCGGGATCCCGTCCGGATGCGACGCGGGTCTCCGATCACTGACTGTCATGGACGCCGTCGGTCACGGATAGTGATCGTCGGCCGGCAACCGCACCGCCCTGTCGGAGACTTTGCTCTGCACCCCTGGACGCGCCACCCGATTCACCTGGTCTTCTTCATTCGCTCGTGGCAGTCGTTGACGTGGCTTCGCTGCGCACGGTTACCGGCGCGCATTGGGGTGCAGAGCAAAGTGGGGAACGCGGTGGTGGGGCGGTCGAGGCAATCTCACCCGGAGTGACGATGGTGAAGGGCGCCGGCGCGCGACGGGTGCCGCCTGCGTGGCGGGCCGGGGCGGTGGCCGGTGGTGGGGCGTGGCGGGCCGAGCA
>NZ_JBFAMU010000124.1:0-11909 GCF_040656655.1 Micromonospora sp. NPDC049799 | reverse complement strand
CGCCGTCAGGGAATGCGCCACCTCCCGCGCCTACTACGAGAAGAAACGCGCCGAAGGCAAACACCACCGCCATCGCGGCGCTCGTCGCGGTCGGTGCCGGCATCGCCGCCGTCGGCGCGAACCGGACGTCGCCGACGGTGGTCCTCGCCGGCCTGGTCCTCGGCGAACTCGGCCTGGTCTGCGCCACCCCGGCGCTGGTGGGGCTGATCGCCCGCCTCGGCCACGCCCTGCCGGTGGCGCTCCGGATCGCCCTGCGCGACGCCAGCCGCAACCGGTCCTCGGCCGCCCCGGCCATCTCGGCGGTGATGGCGGCGGTGGCCGCGAGCGTCGCCCTCGGCGCCTACATCGCCAGCGAGGACGCCCGCGACGCGCGGATGTACGAGCCGAGCCTGCCGGCCGGGAGCGTGCTCGTGGGCCGGACGGACCCGAGGGACCCGACCGGCCCGCCCGACCACGACCGGGTCGTCGAGGCGGCCCGGCAACACCTGGGCGGCGCGGTGACTCCGGTACCCGTGGTGGCGGCCAGGTGCGCGACCGGCAGCGCGGCGTGCCAGGTGCTGCCGGTCCTGCCGCCGGACCGGGCCTGCCCGTGGTTTCCGGGGGTCGAGCTGAGCGAGGGCGACCGCCGACGGGCCCGGGCGGACGAGCGCTGCCGGGGCGGCCCGGACGACGTCTACGGGGCCTACTTCGAGGTGACCGTGGACGACGGCGGATCCCTGCCGATCCTCGTCGGAGCGGATCCGTCCGCGACGGCGGCTGCCACGGCCGTGCTGCGGGCCGGAGGGGCGGTGGTGACCGATCCGCGCTACGTGGTCGACGGGCGGTTGACGGTCGGCGTGAACCGCACGGTCGACCCGGAGGTGACGACCAGCGACACCACCACCGTCACCGGGTACGCGTTGGACGTGGACCTCGTGGTGCCACGCCTCGTGCTCTCCCTTCCGGCCGCCGAACGGCTGGGCCTGACCCCGCGGCACACGGGGTGGGCGTTCACCGCCGACGGCGTGACCGACCCGGAGCGACGGAACCGGTTCGCCACCGCGCTCCGGCCGGTCGGCGGGGTGCATGTGACGGTCGAGGGTGGCGACCCGCAGACCCCCGTCCGCCCCTTCCTGCTCCTGCTGGCCGTGGCGGCCGGGGTGATCGCCGTGGGCGCCACCGGCGCGGCCACCGGCCTCGCGGCTGCCGAGGGCCGCGCCGACCTGTCCACCCTCGCGGCGGTCGGTGCCGGACCGGGCGTACGCCGGGTCCTCTCCCTCTGCCAGGCCGGGGTGATCGCCGTGGTCGGCTCGCTGCTCGGGATCCTCGCCGGCCTGGGAACGGCCCTGATCATCCTGACCGCCGTCAACCGTCACCACGCCGGCACCTGGCCGGTCGAGCCCGCGTTCCCGCTGGTGGTCCCGTGGAGCACGCTCGGCGTCCTGGTCGTGGTGCCGCTGGTCGCCATGCTCGGCGCCGGCCTGTTCACCCGTTCCCGGCTGCCGGTCGAGCGCCGTCTCGACTGAGGTCGGGAGATCACCGGTCCGGGGGTGCCGCGCGGGGCGGCCAGCCGGCACACTGACTCCGTGTCCGTACTGGGAACCCTCACCCGCCGCGTCGGTCACCACCGCTGGTTCGGCGCCGCCGCCCGCCTGCTCGTTCCCGCCGACCGGATGGTCGGCCGGCTCACCCGGGGTCGGGTGGTCGCCCTGGGGCTCATTCCCTCGCTGGTCATCACGACCACCGGCCGCCGCTCCGGCCTGCCGCGCAGCAACCCGCTGCTGTACGTGCCGGACGGCGACGCGTACGTGGTGATCGGCTCGAACTGGGGCCAGACGCACCAGCCCGGGTGGGCCATGAACCTGCTCGCCGACCCGACCGCCGAGGTGGACGTCAAGGGGCGCCGGCTCCCGGTACGCGCCGAGGTGGCCAGCGGCGCCGAACGGGAACGGCTGTGGCAGCTCCTGGTCAGCGAGTGGCCCGCCTACCGCACGTACGTCGAGCGGGCCGGCGGCCGGGAGATCCGCATCTTCCGGCTGGTGCCGACCGGGCGCGGCGTGCCGGCCGGACCGGACGGCCGTGACTAGGGTCTGTGTCGAAGTCCTCGGTCGAGCCGACGTGAGGTGAGCGGCGTGGACGTGCGGGACGGGGCCGACGAGACGTACCTCGACGATCCACGGTGGACGGTGGCGGAACGGGTCGCCAACGCCGCACAGCGGCGTTTCCCCGCCGACGTGCTGGCCGTGGCGGTGCACGGCCCGCTGGCCCACGGCGACGACGACGGCGGTGGCGACGGTGAGGTCGGGCTGCTGGTGGTGACCTACCGGCCGGGCGGCGGACCGCCCGCGTCGACCCGGCGGGTCGACGGTGTCCTGGTCGACCTGACCGTGACGGCCGCGGACGACTACCTCCGGCAGGCACAGGTGATCACGGCACTGTGGCCGCTGACCGCCGACCGGTACGTCACCACCCGGGCCCTGCACGACCCGACCGGCTGGCTGCGGACGCTGCGTGACGAGCACCTCGGCCGGCTGGCCCGGGCGCGACCGGCCGAGTTCAGCACCGCCGCCCGCCGGGCCTGGTACCGGGGCAGCGCGGCGCATGCCCGGGCCGCCCGGCTGGCCGAGTGGTACGAGACCGACCAGGCGCTGCTGATGCTCGGCGAGGCACGGCTGGCCGCGGCGACGGTGCACGGCCTGCTCAGCCGCACCTACTTCCGCGACCCCGGTGACGCGGTACGGCGTACCGGGCTGGCCGGCGCGGACATGACCGAGGTGGGCGCGGTGCTCGCCCGCCAGGCCGAGGAACTGGCCGCCCGGGGCCGCCCGGTGGACGGCACCGTCGACGACCTGCTCGACGGCTGACCGGCGCCTACAGCCCGCCCTGGACGCCGATCAGGGCGCCGATCCCGTACGTGGCGGCGGCGGCCAGCGCGCCGAGCAGCAGCTGACGCAGACCGCTGAGCAGCCAGGACCGGGCGGTGAAGCGGGCGACGACGGCACCGGCGACGAACAGGCCCACCCCGCCGACGGCCAGCGCCAGCCACAGGCTGGTCGCGCCGAACAGGTACGTCAGCAGCGGCACCAGGGCACCGACGGAGAAGAACAGGAACGACGAGATCGCGGCCGCCCACGGGCTGGGCTGGTCGTCGGGGTCGACGCCCAGTTCCTCCCGGACGTGGACCCGCAGGGCCTCCTCCGGGTTGCGCCGCACCGCCTGGGCGACCTGCATGGCGAGGTCCTGCGGGAGGCCCCGCGCCACCCACGCCTCGGCGAGCTCACGCGCCTCCGCCTCCGGGTGCCGCTCCAGCTCCCGCCGCTCCTTGGCCACCTCGGCGGCGACCTGCTCGTTGGCCGACCGGACGCTCGTGTACTCCCCCAGGCCCATCGAGATCGCGCCGGCCACCAGGCCCGCGGTGCCGGTGAGCACGATGCTGCGGGGCGAGACACCGCCGCCGCCCACGCCCGCGATCAGGGCGATGTTGGTGACCAGACCGTCCATCGCGCCGAACACCGCCGGACGCAGCCAGCCGCCGGACACGTCCGCGTGGTGCGCCTCCCGCAGCGCCGCCGGGGTGTCGGTCACGGCAGGGTCAGAATCTCGTGGCCGTCCTCGGTCACCACGATCGTGTGCTCGAACTGCGCGGTCCACTTCCGGTCCTTGGTCACCACGGTCCACCCGTCGTCCCACATGTCGTACTGGTAGGTGCCGAGGGTGATCATCGGCTCGATGGTGAACGTCATGCCCGGTTCCATGACGTCGGTGGGCCGCGGGCTGTCGTAGTGCGGCACGAAGAGCCCGCTGTGGAAGGCCTCCCCGATGCCGTGCCCGGTGAAGTCCCGGACCACGCCGTAGCCGAAGCGCTTCGCGTACGACTCGATCACGCGGCCGATCACGTTGATCTGGCGACCGGGCGCGACCGCCCGGATGCCGCGCATCATCGCCTCGTGGGTGCGCTCGACCAGCAGCCGCGCCTCCTCGCTCACCTCGCCCACGCAGAAGGTGGCGTCGGTGTCGCCGTGCACCCCGTCGAGGTAGGCCGTGACGTCCACGTTGATGATGTCGCCGTCCTGCAGCACGGTGGAGTCCGGGATGCCGTGGCAGATCACCTCGTTGAGGCTGGTGCAGCAGGACTTGGGGAAGCCCTTGTAGCCCAGCGTCGACGGGTACGCGCCGTGGTCGCAGAGGAACTCGTGCACCACCCGGTCGATCTCGTCGGTGGTCACACCCGGCTTGCAGTACTCCCCGGCGAGCTGGGTGGCGCGCGCCGCGAGCCGTCCGGCGACGCGCATCTTCTCGATGGTTTCCGCCGTCTGCACGTGCGAGCCACGCCACTGGCGGGGACGTGACTTGCCCACGTACTCCGGTCGCGGGATGTGGGCGGGCACAGGCCGCCACGGGGAGAGCGTGCCTGGGGTCAGCGGCGCACGGACGGTCATGACACAAGCCTATCGCCGGCCATCCGGGTGACCCGCGCCACCGCCCGCCGCCGGCGGTTGTTGCCCAGCCAGGTCCGCTGTGCCATGGTGTCTCCGTGGATCAAGGGGGCGCACCTCCCGTCTTCTCCGCCAGCGCGGAGCTCGACGGTGATCACCTCCGTGTCGTGGTGACCGGCGAGGTGGACATGGCCACCGCCGACACGATGCTGCAGACCGCCCTGCGGGAGCCGGCCCGGCGGGTCACGCTCGACCTGCGCGCGGTCACCTTCTTCGACTCGGCCGCCATCCACGCCGTCGTACGGCTCGCCCAGCAGTTCCCCGGCACGCTCGACGTGCTGCCGTCACGCCAGGTCGGTCGGGTGCTGGAGATCTCCGGCCTGGGCGACCAGGCCTGGCTCCGCGCCGTCTGACCGGTCCGCGCGCGCCGGCCCGGCCGACCGCCGCCGGGGTCCGGCTCAGTCGCGCAGCCGCCGGCGCAACGTCACGTCCGTCCCCTGCTCGGTACGACGGACCGACAGTTCCCCCAACGCCCGGATCAGCGAGAGCCCGCGCCCCCGGAAGCCGGTGCCGGTGGACTCCCGCCACCGGCCGGTGTCCCGCACCGTGGCCACCACGGTCCGGTCCTCGATGGTCACCTCGACGCTGATCGTCGGCTCGACCGGGTCGACCGGGTGCTCGATGGCGTTGGCGGCGGCCTCGGAGACCGCCACGGTGAGGTCGAACAGGTCGGTCTCGCCGACGGCGTGCGCCACGAGGAAGCCTTCCAGCCGCTTGCGCAGCACGCTCAGCCGGGTCGGGTCGGCGGGCAGCCGCAGCGCGAACCGGTTGAGTTCGGCGGCCTCCAGGGCGAGCACCGCCACGTCGTCGCGCAGGGGCCGCCCGGCGACGCGTTCCACGACCGCGTCGACCAGATCCGCCACGTGGTCGCCGTAGCCCGCCGCGTCGGACCGCAACTGCGCCAGCGCCTCGTCGATGCCCTGCTGCCGGTCCTCGATCAGGCCGTCGGTGAAGAGCAACAGCCGGCTTCCCGGTGTCAGCTCCCCCTCGACCGTCCGGTAGGTGGCGTCCGGGATCGCCCCGACCGGCGGGCCGAGGGCTCGGTCGTGCAGGAACGCCACGTCGTCTCCTCGGATCAGAAGTGGGGACGGGTGGCCGGCGCTGGCATACCGCAGCCGGCCGGTACGGGGGCTGAAACAGAGGCACACGACCGTGGCGAAGGACCGACCCTCGGTGGACCCGACGAGCCGGTTGAGCCGGGTCAGTGACGCGCCGGGGTCGAAGCCCTCCAGGATGTACGCCCGCAGCGCGTTGCGGAGCTGACCCATCGCGGCGGCGGCCCGGACGCCCTTGCCGACCACGTCGCCGATCACCAGCACCAGCTCGTCGTCGGCGAGCGCCACGACGTCGTACCAGTCGCCGCCCACCTCCACGTCGGCGCTGCCCGGCAGGTAGCGGCTGGCCACCACCGCGCCGGGCAGCTGCGGCAGCGAGCGGGGCAGCAGGCTGTGCTGGAGCGTGGTGGCGATGCGGTGCTCGGCCTCGTAGAGCTGGGCGTTCTCCAGCCGTACGCCGACCAGTCGGGCCAGTTGGGTGAGGGCCGCCTCGTCGGTGTCCGCGCCGTCACACTCCGATCGCCAGACCCGCAGCTCGCCGAGCTGCTCCCCGGCGGTGCCGGTCAGCGGCAGCACCAGAGACGGCTCGATGGAGGTGATGCCGCCGCCGTCGGCCTCGTACCGCGCTCCGGTGGAGTCGACCACGACCCGGGCCGCCTCGGCCAGGTTCAGCGCGTGCCGCGCGGCGACCTGGAGCACGTCGGCGGTGGAGCGGGCGGTGTTGACCGCGACCGCCGCGTCGGCCAGCGCGCGCAGCCGGCGGATGATCTGGCCACGCAGCTGGCCCAGCTCGACGTTCGCGCGGACCCGGGCGATCAGCTCCTGGCCGGAGAAGGGCTTGGTGAGGTAGTCGTCCGCGCCCGCCGAGAGGCCGGCGACCGCCTCGGCCGAGCCGGCCCGGGCGGAGAGCAGCACGATCGGCACGTGCCGGGTCCGCGGGTCCGTGCGCAGCGCCGCGACCAGGCCGAATCCGTCCAGCCGGGGCATCATCACGTCGGTCAGCACCAGGTCGAAGGGGCTCTCGACGGCGAGCCGCAGCGCCTCCAGCCCGTCGGCGGCCGTCACGACCTCCCAGGACGGGGCGAGCAGCCGGGTGACGTGCGCGCGCAGGTCGACGTTGTCGTCGGCGACGAGGATCCGCCCGGACGGGGCGGACGCCGCACCGAGGGTCTCGGGACGCCCGGCGCCGTCGGCTCCGGCGGCCCCTTCGGCACCGGCCCCGGTCCGCTCGTCGTCGGTCCAGAACGCGGTCTCCGCGACGTACAGGTCGGCCTGCGCCAGCTCGTGCCCGCCCGCGGAGGAGACGTCGCTCACCCGGTCGGCCGGCAGGTGCGCGGAGCCGAACGGCAGGGTCACCGTGAAGGTGCTGCCCTCGTCGACCCGGCTGGTCACGTCGACCCGACCGCCGTGCATCTCGACCAGTTCCCGCACCAGCGCCAGGCCGATCCCGGTGCCCTCGTGCGTCCGCGAGCGCACCCCGGGCACCCGGTGGAAGCGTTCGAAGACGTGCGGCAGCTCCTCCGCGACGATGCCCACGCCGGTGTCGGTGACCTCCAGCCGGGCCAACCCGTCGACCACCCGCACGCCCACCCGGATCTCCCCGTCGAAGGTGAACTTCACCGCGTTCGACACCAGGTTGAGGACGATCTTCTCCCACATGTCGCGGTCCACGTGGACCGGCGAGGGCAGCGGCGGGCAGTCCACCGTCAGTCGCAGGCCGGCCCGCTCGATGGCGGACCGGAACGTGCTGGCCAGCCGGGCGGTGTAGCCGGCCAGGTCGGTTGGCTGGTAACGGGCGGCGAGCCGGCCGGACTCCAGGCGGGAGAAGTCGAGGACCGTGTTGACCAGCTTCAGCAGCCGCAGCGCGTTGCGGTGCATCATGGTCAGCCGATCCGTGTACGCCACAGGCAGCACCGGATCGGCGAGCAGGTCCTCCAGCGGGCCGAGCACCAGGGTGAGCGGGGTCCGGAACTCGTGGCTGATGTTGGCGAAGAAGTTGGTCTTCGCCCGGTCCAGCGCGGCCAGTTCCGCGGCCCGGGCCCGCTCCTGCTCGTACGCCAACTGCTTGCCGACGGCCCGGGAGAGCTGCGCGGCGGCCAGGTCGAAGAAGTTGCGGTAGTCGTCGGTGAGCGCGAGCCGGCGGGAGACACCCATCACCAGCGTGCCCACCGTCTCGTTGGCGGCCGTGATCGGCAGCACGAGGGCCCGATCGTCGGCGTCCGGGGGGACGGCGTCGACCAGGTCGGTCGCGGCGACGGTGGCGGTCGCGCCGTCGACCGCGATCTCGGTGAGCAGCACCGGCGACGGCACGACGACGGTGCCCGGGCCGAGGCCGCTGGAACCGGCGAGGCCGAAGCCGCCGTCGGCGTCCCGCAGGTAGATCAACGCGAAGGGCACGTCCGCCCGGTGCCGGTCGAACACCTGCGCCGCGGACCGGCCCAGCTCGGCGGTGCTGCCCACCTCCGCGAGCTCGCCGCCCAGCTCGGCCAGGGCGCGCAGCCGGCGCTCGCCGAGCACCCGCCCGGTGGTCTCGGAGACGATGCAGAAGACGCCGTTGACGCTGCCGTCGAGGTCCCGGACGGGGTCGTACGAGACGTCGAAGTAGACGTCCTCGAGGAAGCCGTACCGGTCGATGACGAACGGGTGGTCCTCGCCGTGGTACGGCTCCCCGGTGCGGCGGACGCCCTCCAGCACCGGCCCCAGCACGTCCCAGGTCTCCACCCAGTGCTCCCGCGCGGGCTGCCCGATCACCGCGGGATGCTTGGTGCCGATCGTGGGGAGGTAGGCGTCGTTGTAGAAGGTGAGATGGTCCGGGCCCCAGAACATCGCGATCTGCGACCGCGAGGCGAGCATCGTGCTGACCGCGTGGCACAGCGCCGAGGGCCAGGAGTCCGGGGTGCCGAGCGAGGTGGTCGACCAGTCGAAGGCCCGCAGCCGCCCGCCCATCTCGCCGCCACCGGCGAAGGCCGCGGCGAGCAGCGGCGGCAGATCCCGGTCACCGGCGCCGAGGGAAGGTCTTCCCCGCTCCGCGCCCTGCTGGGCCGAGCTCATGCAGCCTCCCGCTCCGGCCATGTCCACCCCCCGGCTCGATCGTGACCCGGGCACGTCCCGCCGAGATCGATCGGGCGTGACCGCCTTCTACCCGGACGGACCAGCAACGTAACGCATATGGCGCGGGATGCGCTGCTTACCTCCGCCTCATCGGGACGTCACCCACCCGCAACGTGCCGGCCGATCGACCACCCCGGCGTCTGTGCGGACCGGATACGCGCGATCGCCCGGACGACAGTGTGATGTGGAGCACAGGGCCCTGCTGGGGCCTACGCCCGCCCCACCTCCGACCGGTGCCCGGCAGGTCGCCGGTCGGTCCACTCGCGGGCGGCGTCCACCAGGGCCGCGATCGGCCGGGGGTCCGGCTCGTTCTCCGGGTGCCACTGCACCCCGAGGAGGAAGGGCCGGTCCGGGTCCTCCAGCGCCTCCACCACCCCGTCGTCGGACCAGCCGGTCACGGTGAGCCGGCCAGGGTCGGCGACCGCCTGGTGGTGGTACGAGTTGACCCGGTCCGCCCCGGCCATCACCCGCCCGGCCAGGCTGCCCGCGGCGAAGCGCACCGGGTGCTCCCCGTACTCGCCAGGGGCCGGGCGGTGCCGGTCGTGCCCGACCAGGTCGGGCAGGTGCTGGTGCAGGGCGCCGCCGGTGGCGACCGCGAGCAGCTGCATCCCCCGGCAGACCCCGAGCACCGGCAGGTCGGTGGCGAGCGCACCGGTGACCAGCGTCAGCTCACCGGCGTCCCGGACCGGGCGGCTCTCGGTGCGGGGGGCGGGAAGCTGGCCGTACCGTGCCGGGTCGACGTCGGCGCCGCCGGCCAGCAACAGCCCGTCGACGACCTCCAGCACGTCGGGCTCCCGGTCGTCGGGCGGCAGCACCACGGCCCGCCCGCCCGCCGTGGTCACCGCCCGGACGTACGCCTCCGGAACCAGCACCGCCGGCACGTCCCGCCACGCCGCCCAGCTCGCCGGCTCGACGTACGCGGTGATGCCGATGACAGGCCTTTTCATAGGGGCGTGACGTACGCGCCGGTGATGCCCCCATCCACCACGAACTGCGCGGCCGTCATGAACGACGAGTCGTCGCTGGCCAGGAAGGCGACCGCGGCGGCGATCTCCTCCGGCTCCCCGAACCGCCCCATCGGCACGTGCACCAGCCGGCGCGCGGCCCGCTCCGGATCGGCCGCGAAGAGTTCCAGCAGCAGGGGCGTGGCGACCGGGCCGGGGCAGAGCGCGTTGACCCGGATGCCCTCCCGGGCGAACTGCACCCCCAGCTCCCGGGTCATCGCCAGCACCCCGCCCTTGCTGGCGGTGTACGCGATCTGCGAGGTCGCCGCCCCCATCAGGGCCACGAACGACGCGGTGTTGATGATCGAGCCCCTCCCCTGCCGCCGCATGTGCGGGATGACGTGCTTGCAGCAGAGGTAGACGCTGGTGGTGTTGACCCGCAGGACGCGCTCCCAGGCGTCCAGGCCCGTCTCCAGGATGGAGTCGTCGTCCGGCGGCGAGATGCCGGCGTTGTTGAAGGCGACATCCACCCGCCCGTGCCGGGCGACGACCCCGTCGAAGAGGTCCCGCACGGCCGCCTCGTCGGCGACGTCGGTCGCGACGAACTCGCCGCCCACCTCGTCGGCGGCCCGCTCGCCCGCCCCGGTGTCGATGTCGACGCAGACCACCCGCGCCCCCTCCGCCGCGAACCGCCGTACGGTGGCCAGCCCGATCCCGCTGCCCGCACCGGTCACCACGGCGACCCGGTCCTCCAGACGTCCCTGCACGTTGCTCACTCCTCCGTGGCGATGAAGACGTTCTTGACGTCGGTGAAGGCGTGCAGCGCGTCCGGCCCCAGTTCGCGGCCGAGCCCGGAGCGCTTCATCCCGCCGAACGGGGTCCAGTACCGCACCGAGGAGTGCGAGTTGACGCTGAGGTTGCCGGACTCGACCGCCCGCGCCACCCGGATCGCCCGGCCCACGTCCCGCGTCCAGATCGAGCCGGACAGCCCGTACTCGGTGTCGTTGGCGAGCCGGACCGCCTCGGCCTCGTCGTCGAACGGCAGCACCGAGACGACCGGGCCGAAGACCTCCTCCCGCCAGTGCCGGTCCGCGGGTGAGTCGGCGAGGAGGACCGTCGGGGCGTACCAGAAGCCGGGGCCGTCCGGGCGGGAGCCGGTGAACGCGACGGTCGCGTCGTCGACGTAGCCGGCGACCCGGTCGCGCTGGCCTGCCGAGATCAGCGGGCCCATCTCGGCGGTCTCGGCGGCCGGGTCCTCCACCCGCAGGGCGCGCACGGCCGGTTCGAGCAGCTCCAGGAAGCGGTCGTACACCGGTCGCTGGACCAGGATCCGGGAGCGGGCGCAGCAGTCCTGGCCGGCGTTGTCGAACACGGCGTACGGCGCGGTGGCCGCCGCCTTCGCCAGGTCCGCGTCGGCGAAGACCAGGTTGGCGCTCTTGCCGCCCAGCTCCAGCGTCACCCGCTTCACCTGGGCGGCGCAGCCGGCCATGATCCGGGTGCCGACCTCGGTGGAACCGGTGAAGCACACCTTGCGGACGGCGGGGTGGGTGACGAACCGCTCCCCCACCACGCTTCCCGCGCCGGGCAGCACGGTGAACACGTCCTCCGGAAGGCCGGCCTCGCGGGCCAGCTCGGCCAGCCGCAGGGCGGTGAGCGGAGTCAACTCGGCGGGCTTGAGCACGACCGTGTTGCCCGCCGCCAGGGCGGGAGCGAAGCCCCAGGCCGCGATCGGCATCGGGAAGTTCCACGGGACGATCACCCCGACCACGCCGAGCGGCTCGTGGAAGGTGACGTCGAGGCCCCCCGGCACGGGGATCTGCCGGCCGGTCAGCCGCTCCGGCGCACCCGCGTAGTAGTCGAGCACGTCGCGGACGTTGCCCGCCTCCCAGCGCGCGTTGCCGACGGTGTGCCCGGAGTTGCGAACCTCCAGCGCCGCCAACTCCTCGACGTGGTCGTCGACCACGGCCGCGAACCGCCGCAGCAACCGGGCCCGGTCCCCCGGCGCGACGTTCCGCCACGACTCGTACGCCCGCGCCGCCCGCCCGATGGCCGCGTCGGTCTCCCCGAGCGAGGTCGCCGCAACGCGCGCGACAACCTCCCCCGTGGCCGGGTTCACCACGTCCGTCACGCCACACCCCTGCGATCTTGCACTTCCGGTCGCTGATTCATGACGGTACGCGGCATTCGCACCGGCAGAAAGTGCAAGATCGCGGAGTGGGGCGGGGGTGGCGCCGACCTGGCCGTCCATCATCCCGGACGGCCCGACCATCCCGACCCCGGCGGCGGCCTGGGCCACCGCCATCTCGGCGTACGCGGCCAGGGTC
>NZ_JBFAMU010000123.1:0-11966 GCF_040656655.1 Micromonospora sp. NPDC049799 | reverse complement strand
TGGGGCGCGTCCGCCCGCGACGCCGTGCGGCTGCTGGACCGGCGGCTGCTGTCGGCCACGCACACCGGCCGGTCCGGAGAGCCGGAGACGGACGAGTACGTGGCGGTGCTGCGCCGGCGCCGTGACATCGTGCAGGCGGCCGTCGCGGCGGTGGATCCGCCCGAGGCGGACACCGAGATCCTGGCGAGTGCCGTGGCCCATCTGGTCGACGCGCTGGCGGCGGCGATCCGGGTCGGCGACCCGCAACTGCTGCTCGACTTCACCGACTGGCAGGGCGCGGCGCTGTCCTCGCGGACCGACCGCACCGACGTGCTGGACACCCTGCTCGCCGCGTGCGCCGCCACCCTGGTGGAGCACCCGCGCTCCGACCGGTACCTGCGCCTGGCGCGCGCGTCACGGGGTTCCACCGGCGCGGACGCGGCCGGACTCAGGCCGTCCTGACCGCCGGCGGCTCGTCGGCCCGCCACTCCGGGCCCGCGATCGTGCGCTCCGGGCCGCCGGCGCCGTCGGCCGTCCACGGCTCGACGTACGCCAGCGCGGCGTCCTGGCGGCGCGCCGCGTCGTCGAACTCGCACAGACCCGCCAACAGCGCCTGGACGCCCTCCGGCGACATGTCCGCGAGGATCGCGGCGAGCTGCTGTCTGCGGTGGTGCCGCAACTCGGCGAGGAGCTGGCGGGACTCCCCGGTGAGGTGCAGCGAGATCTCCCGGCGGTCGAGCCGGCCGGGCTCACGCTCCAGCATGCCGGCGGCCACCAGGCGGTCGCAGAGCCGGCTGGCGGAGGAGAGCAGCATGCCCAGCCGGTTGGCGAGTCGGCGCAGGTTGATCCCGTCGTGCTGCTCCACGACCATGATCACCCGTAGTTGGGCGCCGGAGACGCGGCTGGTCGTGCTCTCTCGCGCCGCCTCCCAGACGGCCACGAGGGCACCCGCCGCGGCGTCGAGCTCAGCAGCCATACTCGTCTGGGGTCCCGGTGGACCGTGTACTTCCGCCATGGTGTGCCCGAGAGTACTCCGAATTCAGCGAACGCTGGGCTTGTGATCAAGGAGCAGGTATGAGTGAACCGGTCAACTGGGCACGACGAGTGCTCAACGAGGCGCCGGCCGACCTCCTGCTCGATCGGATCTCCTCGATCCTGACGACGTCGTACCGGGCCGAGCGGGTGGAACTGCTCCAGGTCGACTACCGGTTGTCGGTGCTGCTGCCCCTGGGTGAGGGCGACCCGGTCAGCGGCCCGGGGCACCCGGCGTGGCGGTGTTTCGACCACCAGACGCCGATCGTCGCCGACGCGGACGTGTACCTCCCGGTGTCGATGCGCGGGGAACGGCGCGGCGTGCTCCGCGTCGGGCCGGTGCCGGACGACGAGGCGGTGATCGGTGAGCTGGCGGAGATCGCCACCGCCCTGGCACACGAGATCGAGGCGGTCACCGCCGGCACCGACGTCTACCGGGCCGCCCGGCGTACCCGCCGGCTGACCCTCGCCGCCGAGATGCAGTGGGAGATGCTCCCCGGGCGCAGCCGGGTCCGCCCGTCATTCAGCCTGGCGGGCCAACTGGAGCCGGCGTACGCGGTGCGCGGCGACAGCTTCGACTGGTCCGACGACGGCGACCGGGTGTGGCTGGCGACGATCAACGGCATGGGCGAGGGAGTGGCCGCCTCCATGCTCACCGCGCTGGCCACACACGCCCTGCGCAACGCCCGGCGCGCGGGTCTCAGCCTCGCCGACCAGGCGGCGCTGGCCGATCAGGCGGTCTACGACCTGCACCGGGGCGGCCAGCACATCTCCGCGCTGCTGCTGGAGCTGGACCTGCGCAGCGGGATGATGACCGCGGTCGACGCCGGGTCCCCCCGACTGATGCTGCTGCGCGACGGTGACGTCCGGGAGTTGCCGCTGGAGGCGCAGTTCCCGCTCGGCATGTTCGAGGCGACCGACTACCGGGAGCAGCAGTTCGCGCTGCACCGGAACGACCGGCTCTTCGTGGTCAGCGACGGGGTCATCGACGCGACGGGCCAGGACGTCCGGTACGGCGAGACGGCGCTGGAGCGTTTCCTGCGCCGCACCGGCCCGATGGAGCCGTTGGAGGCGGTGCGCTCACTCCTCGGCGACCTGCGCGCCTTCGTCGCCGGTGACCTGGTCGACGACGCGGTGGTGGTCTGCCTGGACTGGACCGGTCCGCAGCCCTGACCGGCCGCCTCCCCCAACCCGGCGCGGGCCACTCCCGCTGTGGTCAGTACGCCCCGCGGCTGTTGAGCACCGCGCCGAAGGTCTTCCAAAGGATGGTGAGGTCGGCGGCGAGGGACCAGTTCTCCACGTAGTAGAGGTCCAGCCGGATGCCGTCCTCCCAGCTCAGGTCCGAGCGGCCGCTGACCTGCCAGAGGCCGGTCATGCCGGGCTTGACCAGCAGTCGGCGGGCGACGTCGCCGTCGTAGCGGGCGACCTCGGACGGCAGCGGCGGTCGCGGGCCCACCAGGCTCATCTGCCCGCACACGACGTTGACCAGCTGCGGCAGCTCGTCCAGCGACCATTTGCGCAGCAGGCGGCCCACCCGCGTCACCCGAGGGTCGTCGCGCATCTTGAACATGAGGCCGTCGGTCTCGTTGCGGGCGGACAGCTCGGCCAGCAGCGCGTCGGCGTTGACGACCATCGTGCGGAACTTCCAGACGCCGAACTCCCGGCCGCCCTGCCCGACGCGGGTCTGCCGGAACAGCACCGGCCCCCGGCTGTCGACCTTGATGGCCAGCGCGATCACCATCAGCAGCGGCGCCAGCAGGGCCAGCGCCAGCGACGAGGCGGCCCGGTCGACGAAACCCTTGACCAGCTTGCGGGCACCACGGAACTCCGGCGCCTCCACGTGGATCAGGGGCAGGCCGGCGACCGGACGGGTGTGGATGCGGGGGCCCGCCACGTCGGTCAGCGCCGGGGCCACCACGAGGTCCACCCCGGTGCCCTCCAGCTGCCAGCCCAGCCGGCGCAGCCGGGTCGCGGTCAGCTCACCGGAGGCGGTGACCGCCACCGTGTCCGCCCCGATCGCCGTGGCGGCCTCCGGGATCCCGCGGAACGAACCGACCACCGGCACGTCGCCCAGCCGCTGCGGCACCGGCGCGAGCAGCGCGTCCGGGATGCAGGCACCGACCACCTGGTAGCCGGCGTACGGCTCGCGGCGCAACGTGTGCACCAGCTCCAGCACGTGCGCGGTGTCGCCGACCACCAGTACCTTGCGCGACCAGCCGGCGCCCCGGGAGCGGGCCCGGTGCAGCCGCTTGCGCGCCGCGAACCGTGCCACCTCCAGGCCGACCGTGCCGACGGCGAAGGAGATGGCCAGGAAGCCCCGGGAGACACCCATGTCGAAGATGTAGCCGGCGATCGCGATGCCGCCGGCGAGACGCAGGCCGGCCGAGTAGACCCGCCGGTACTCGTCGGCGCCGTAGCCGAGCACCTGGTCGTCGTAGCAGCCCAGCGCCTTGAGCGAGATCAGCCACACCAGCACCAGGCCGGGGGCCACGATGACGTACGGGATGTCGGAGCCGGTCGGATCGTCGGTACGGCCGAAGCGGGCGAGGTAACCGACGAGCACGGCGAGGACCAGTACGGCGGTGTCCAGCACCACCAGGGACCGGACGTAGGTCCGCTCGTCCGAGCGGGACAGCCGACCGGCCGGCGGGTCGCCGGGACCCGACGTCCTGGTGGGGGTCAACAGCGTCGACGACGTCACCGGACCTCCCCACATCGATCGCGGACCGCCCCGGTCCACCGGCCCGGCTCACAGGTGAGCGGCCGTGCCGGAGCAGTACCACATCCTGCATCGACAACTATGCGTACCGATTGCTTCCGACGTATTGCCGTCAGTTTGCCAAATCCGAGCGTTGCTCGGATCGAGCCCGTCGTGGGATCCGCACCCACGACGGGCTCGCCACTCCGTTCCCGGTCTCAGGTACCGGACTTCCGCAGCGCGATCGCCTTCAGGAAGATCGTGCCGATGCTGTTCGGGTCTTCGGTGACGAAGGGCCCGCCGCCGGTGATGTCGGTGATCGCCTTCAGCTCGGCCTTGTTGACCTCGCTGCCGATGCCGATGAGGACGACCTGCACCGGACGCTGCGGGTCCTTGATCGACTTCAGCTGGGCCAGCAGCTCCGCCTGGCTGATGCCGTTGTCGTCGTCGTTCTTGCCGTCGGTGAAGAGCACGATCGAGTTGACCTGCGCCGGGTCCCAGTTGTCCTGGACCGTCTTGTACGCCGCGAGCACCGTGTCGTAGAGCCCGGTGTCACCCTTCGAGGACCTGACGCCCGCCAGTGCCTGCTCCAGCTGGCCCCGCTGCCTCGACAGCGGCCCGATGCCGACCAGCTCCTGGTAGTCCTTGTCGCCGTCGAGCTTCGTGGAGAACGTCCAGAGGCCGATCTGCCAGGAGTCGTCGAACAGGTTCAGGCCGCGCTGGGCCGCCGCCACGGTGACCTGCTGCCGGGTGGCGTTGTTGGCGGTCGGCACCTTCGCCGTCATGGAGCCGGAGACGTCGATGATGCAGAGCAGCCGGCCGGACTGGGTGGCGATGGACCAGCTCGAGACGGCCCGCTCGATCGCGCCCGGGTCCAGGGCACCGGCCGCCCCGCCGCCGTTCGACGGGGGGTTCGCCGTACCACCGGCCGGACTCGGCGCGCCCGGCGGCGCGGTGAAGCCCTCGCCCCAGTTGCCGTCCGGTGCGCGCAGCGACTGCGCGGCCAGCCGGTTCTGGAAGGACGGGTGGGTCAGCACCTCGAACAGCACCCGGGCGGCGGACGCCTTCGCCGGCTCGATACCGGGCAGCACCGCGTACGGGTAGTCCAGCGGGATGGATGCCGGCTCCAGGTAGAGCGCCGCCAGCGGCACCGGAGGCTTCTTGCTGTTGTACTCGATCACGTCCTCTTCGGAGAGGGCCGCCGCGCCGAGGGAGCGAGCGATCGTGGTCGGGTCCTCGGCGGTCGGGAACTTCGCCATCAGGTCCTGCCGGATGTTGGAACGACCGGTGGCCAGTGCCCGCAGCGCCCCGACCGTGTCCTTCTGGGCGTCCGTGCCGGCGCTGGCGGCGGCTGCGGTCAACGAGAGCAACCCGGAGAGGCCGGCGGCGTCCCGGGTGGGGTCGACGATGCCGGTCTTCAGCGGCTTGCTGCTGTTGACCCGCTGGACCAGGTTCACCCAGCTCAGCTTCTTCTCCGGCCAGCCCAACTGGGAGGCGATCGGCTGGGGCATCGCCACGACCACCGGGCTGCGCGCGATGGACGATCCGTTGCCCGGGTCGAAGGCGGTCGCGCCGCCGGTCTTCAGCCGCAGCAGCCAGGTGGAGGAATCCGGTACCCATACGTCCGGGCTGACCGCCGTGCCGCTGGCCTGCCCCACGCCGGCGAGGGTCGCACCGTGCTTGGCGGCGACGGTGGCCGCCACCTCGACCGGTTCGGAGGCGGAGACGGTCACGTCGATGCACGTTCCACCGACCGCGGCTCCGTCCTGCTCCCACTGGGTGGCGGCAGCGTCGACGGCCGGGGCGAGCTCGGTCGCCACGGCGACGGCGAGGTCGATCTTCCCGGAGCAGTCGGACTGCGCCAGCTGCTGGTAGCCGAAGTAGCCGCCGGCGGTGACGGCGAGTACGCCGACCGCTGCGGCAGCTCCGGCGGCGTGGATGTTGGAACGCATGCGATGGCGGCCTGCTGACACGCTGACCATCTTGCGGACCCGTTGCGACAACTACTACAACCGTTCGGACGAAAGTTACGCAGGAGAAACAGTTGATCGCCGTTTCGTGACTGCGGGTAACCAGTCGGCCGCAAGACGTTGCGAAATGCGCAAAGGATTCACGGGAGCACGCAGGTCGGGCTCGGCACCGGGACCGGCTCCCCGACGGCGGTCGGCACACCGCTCGCCGGATCGACCCGGAACACCCGGACCATGTCGGCCCGCTCGTCCGCGACGTACAGGTGGGATCCGGTCAGCGCGAAGTGCCGCGGCCACTCCCCGTCCGTCTCCACCTCGGCCACCAGCTCGGGCAGGGAACCGTCGAGTGCGAAGACCGACACCGTGCCGATGCCCCGGTTCGCCACGTACAGGAAACGACCGTCCGGCCCGACCGCGATCTCGGACGGCTGGACGTGACCGGCCCGGCCGCTCGCCTCCACACGCCCACGCTCGTGCAGCGCGCCGTCGTCGGTCAGTTCGTACGCCCCCACCGATCCGTCCAGCTCCCCCACCAGCCAGCAGCGACGACCGTCGGGGTGCCGGGCGAGGTGCCGGGGGCCCGTCCCGGCCGCTGTCCGCACCCGCGGCCCCCGGGGCACCAGCCGGCCGGAGCCGGCGTCGAGGTCGTACCGGTAGAGCGAGTCGGTGCCCAGGTCCACCGCGAGCAGTGGCCCGCGGCCGGGCGCCGGGCTCACCATGTGGGCGTGGGCGTGCTCCTGGCGTTCGGGGTCGGGACCGTGCCCCTCGTGCCGCACCCGGTCGCTGCGCTCACCCGGCGCCCCCCGCTCGTCGAGCGGGAGCACCGTCACGCTGCCGTCGCCGTAGTTCGCCACGAACAGGTGCCCACCGTCCGGCGCGACCGCCAGGTGACAGGGCGCGGAGCCGCCGGTCAGCCGGACGCCGAGCAGGTCGAGGTCGCCGTCCGCACCCACCCGGAAGGCACTGACCTCACCGGTGGGCAGCTCGTTGACCGCGTACAGCACGGGCAGGCGGGGATGCCGGACGAGGAACGACGGTGACGGGGTGGCCGCGACGGTGCCCAGAGGCGTCAGCGCACCGGACTCCGGATCCCGGCGCGCCGCGACGATGCCCGTGCCCCGCCCGCCGCCCTCTGCCGTGTAGCAGCCGATGTGGACGATCGCACCCTGACCTGTCACCGGACCCGCCCTCCGCCGAACTCCTCCGTCGATCCAACCAGAGGCTTCCCGGTCCGCCGGTCCCCCACACGGAAATCCGCGGCATTTCCGGACACGGACCGGTCCGGGGGTCAGATCGCCGACACGGGCTCACCGCGCTGTCGGGCCACGTGCTCCACCAGCGCGATCAGCACCTCCTTGCCGGACTGCCGGTGCCGGGCGTCGCAGAGGACCAGCGGCACGTCGGGGTCGAGGTCCAGGGCCTGGCGTACGGTCTCCAGGCTGAACCGGCGAGAACCGTCGAAGCAGTTCACGCCGACCACGAACGGGATCCCCCGCTCCTCGAAGTAGTCGATCGACGGGAAGCAGTCGGCCAGTCGCCGGGTGTCCGCCAGCACCACCGCGCCGAGCGCCCCGAAGGCCAGCTCGTCCCAGAGGAACCAGAAGCGGTCCTGGCCGGGCGTGCCGAAGAGATAGACCTGCAGGTCCTCGTTGATCGTGATCCGCCCGAAGTCCATCGCCACCGTGGTGGTCGACTTCGTCTCCACACCGGAGGTGTCGTCGGTGCCGATACCGGCTCCGGTCAGCACCTCCTCGGTCTGCAGCGGCCGGACCTCGCTCAACGCGCTGACCAGAGTCGTCTTCCCGGCGCCGAAGCCACCGGCGACCAGGATCTTCAGCGCGAGCGGGATCCGCCTGTCGGGCCCGTCAGAGCGCACGGAGTCCATCGACCACCGCCTTGAGGATGTCGTTGTCGGGCAGGTTCGCGGCCGGCGGCTGGTGCACCGTGATCAGCCCCCGGGCCAGCAGGTCGCCCAGGAGCACCCGGACCACACCCACCGCGAGGTCGAGGTCCGATGCCAGCTCGGCCACCGGGACGGGCCGGGAGGCCAGCGCCACCAGCCGCCGGTGCTCCGGCTGGAGGTCCGGGTGACCGGCCGGGTCGGCGCCGGGCTCGGCGAGCACGTACGCGACCAGGTCGAAGCGGTGCGAGGACCGGACCCGGCCGCCGGTGAGCGTGTAGGGACGCACGACCGGGCCGGCGTCGTCGTCCAGCCACTGGTGCTGCGTCCCGGGCGACTCAGCCCGCATCGGCCGCCTCCGCCGTCGACCGGGCCGGGGCGGTCAGGTTCTCCCCCACCCGGGTCACCAGCATGGCCATCTCGTACGCCACCAGGCCGATGTCCGCGTCGGCCTCGCTCACCACCGCCAGGCAGGCGCCCTGGCCGGCGGCGGTGACGAAGAGGTACGCCGACTCCATCTCCACCACGGTCTGGCGCACCGGTCCGCCCGCGACGTGCCGGCTGGCGCCGCGGGCCAGGCTCGCGAAACCGGAGGCCAGGGCGCACAGGTGCTCCGCGTCGGACCGGTCCTGGCCGGCGGACGCGCCGAGCAGCAGCCCGTCCGCGGACAGCACGACCGCCTGCCGCGCGGGCGGCACCCGTTCCACCAGCTCGTCGAGCAACCAGTCCAGGTCGGCGCTCTGCTTCGTCGGATGCCGCATCAGGCGTCCCTCTCAGTCGTGGTGGGAGTTTCGGTCTGGGTCCCGGGCCCGGCGGCGGAGGGAGCGCCACCGGCGGCCAGCCGACCGCGCGCGGTGCCGGCCTGGAGCGCGGCCATGAAACGCCGCGCCTCGTCCGGGGAACGTGGCGTGGCCGTCCCGACAGCCGGCTGCCGTACCGTCGGCCCGTCGACCCCGGACGCCGGCGCCGGAGTGCGGTCGGCCGCCGGACGCCCGCCCGGCGCCGTGACCCCCGGGGAGGCGGCACGGCGTACCCGTCGGGGCAGGCCGTCGATCTCGCCGAGCACCTCGGCCGGCGCCGGGAGTGCGGGGGCCGCGCCCGGTGCGACGGCGACCGGGGCCGACGGCGCCGTCACCGGGGGTCGGGCGGCACGCGGCCGGGGCACCGTCTTCCTCCGGACCGGGTTGACGGCCGTCCCCGCGTCCTGGTCGACGGGGAGCGCCGGCTCCTCGGTGACCAGGTCCGGGGGGATGAGCACCACCGCGGTCAGCCCGGAGGTGTCCGACGGGCGCAGCCGCACCCGGACCCCGTGCCGGGCGGCGAGCCTCGCCACCACGAACAGACCGAGCCGGGCCGTCTCGGTCGGGTCGAACTCCGGGGACCGGGCCAGCCGCCGGTTGGCGTCCTCCAGCGCGGCCGGGGACATGCCGAGACCGCGGTCGCTGACCTCCACCGCGTACCCGTTGGCGACGTGGTGCCCGGAGACCTCCACCCGGGTGTCCGGTGGGGAGAAGGCGGTGGCGTTCTCGATCAGCTCGGCGAGCAGGTGCATCACGTCGCCGACGGCCCGCCCCGACGTCCCGGCGGGTGCCACCGTGGCGATGTCCACCCGGTCGTACGACTCGACCTCGCTGATCGCGCCGCGGATCAGGTCGACCACCGCGACCGGCTGCCGCCACCCGCGGCCCGGCGCGGAGCCGGCCAGGATCACCAGGCCCTCGGCGTGCCGCCGCAGCCGGGTGGCGAGATGGTCGACGCGGAACAGCTCGGCCAGCTCGTCCGGATCCTCGGTGCGCCGCTCCATCCGGTCCAGCAGGGCGAGCTGCCGGTGCACCAGCCCCTGGCTGCGTCGGGCGATGTTGAGGAAGACCTCGTTGAGCCCGCGCCGCAGCGTGACCTCGTCGACCGCCGCCTGCACCGCCGTCCGCTGCACCTCGGTGAAGGCGCGTCCCACCTGGCCGATCTCGTCCGCGCCGTACTCCAGCGGGGGTGCCTCGCGGGCGACGTCGACCTGCTCACCGCGGCGCAGCCGGGCCACCACGTCGGGCAGCCGGCGGTCGGCCGTCTCCAGCGCGGCCGTGCGTACCTCGGTGAGCCGGTGCGCGAGGGACCGGCCGACCCGCAACGCCACGACGACCGCGACCACGACGGCGACCAGGCCCAGCAACCCGGCGGCGGCGAGCCGGACGAGGATGCGGACCGCGGTCGGCACCGAGCGGTCGGCCAACCCGTCGGCCTGGTTCAGCTCGTACTCCCGCATCGCCTGCTGGACACGGTCGTAGCTGGCCACCCAGGTCTCGGGGGCGACCGTCGGCCGGGAACGCCCGGACGCGGCGACGGCCGTGTCCAGCAGGGTACGCAGCCGGCCGAACGCCTCCTGCTCGGTCAGCCGCTGGTACGCCGCCCGCTCCGCCGGGGGCAGGTCGGCGACCGCCGACTCCACGAGGTAGCGGTGGTTCGCGACGGCCTGGACGAACTGGCCGTGCTCGCCCTCGGCGAAACGGCCCGAGACGAAGGCGCCGGCCAGCAGGGCGTCGGCCTGCCCGAGCAACTCGCGGGAGCGACCGAGGGCGGTGACCGCCAGCGCCTGCCGGTTGAGTTCCGGGTCGGGCAGGGCCGCCATCGCGGCGAACGCCTGGAAGGCGCTGGTGATCATTCCGCTGTAGAGGCCGACCGCGCCGGCCCGGTCGACCTGCCGCCGGTCGATGAAACCCCGGCCTGCGGGCAACGCGTCCAGGGCCACCACGAGCTGGTCGAGCCGGGTGTCGAGGAGGTCGCCGGCGGCGTCCCGCAGGTCGTCGCCGGCGATCCGGCGCAACAGCTCGGCCACCGCCCGGTCGGTCCGCTGCCGCTGCTCGGCGAGGCCGGGCAGCTCCGCCGTGCCGGACAACTGGATGACCGACAGCCGTCGTTCCCGTTGCAGCTCGGCGACCACGGTCTCGCCGGGACGGCCGAGGTCGTACAGCAGGGTGCGGGCGGCGAGCAGGTCGAGGGCCGGGCCGAAGGTGAGCGTCGTGGCGAAGATCCACAGCGCGAGGAGCGCGGTCACCGGGACGACGACCAGCGCGGTCAGCTTGGAGCGGATCGGCCAGTCGCGTGTGTTCAATCAGACCTCGCCCGGAAGGTGTGGCTGCGGGGGCGCCGGCACCGGCCGGGCTGCGTCCGGTCGGACCACGTCCGGCATGTCAGCCGGACGTCACTGGCGGACGCCTTGGGCAGGATACGTAATCGCTGCCCGATTGCACTACCGTCCGTCGCGTCACGATGCCCGGGCGGAGCCACCCGACGAGGAACGGCCGCCCTGCTCGCTTCCTGGAACCGTTCAAGTCAAGGGCGCCTGCCCTGGCCATCCGCGCCACTCCGGGACCACGAGGTTTACCCGTCGGACAGGAAAGTGTCCCGGATCGGGATTGGCGATCAGTCGACGGAGGGAATACCGGGGGGCGAAGGAGGAGCCATGTCGCCCACGCAGGTAATCGTCATAGTTCTCGTCGTACTGGTGATCGCGGCGCTCGTCGTGGCGGGCCGGGCGTACGCGCGCCGCCGGGCGCTGCGGTCCCGGTTCGGCCCGGAGTACGACCACGTCGTCGCCGAACAGGACAACCGTTCCGCCGCCGAGCGGGAGCTGCGGGACCGGGAACGCCGGCACGCCGAGCTCACGCTCACCCCGCTCAGCCCCGAGGGCCGGGCCCGGTACGCCGCCGCCTGGGAGGAACTCCAGGTCCGATTCATCGACTCGCCGGCCGAGACCGTGGGTGACGCGGACGCACTGGTCACCCGGCTCATCGCCGAACGCGGCTACCCGACCGGTGACTTCTCCGACCAGATCGCCCACCTCTCCGTGGATCACGCCCGGACGCTGACCCACTACCGGGACGCCCACGAGATCCACCTGCGGAACTCGCGGGGAGAGGCGAGCACCGAGGAACTGCGCCAGGCGGTCGTGCACTACCGCGCCCTCTTCGCCGACCTGCTCGGCGAGGAGCCGGTGGGCAACCGGCCGCCCGAGCAGCGCCACCCGGACCCGTCCCACGACGCCACAAGCCGCTGAGGAGCCCCGCGATGCGCCAGGACGAGCAGGTCACCAACGAGCACCCCGAAGCCGTACGCTCCGCGCCGGTCGCGGTGCCGCCGCCCGGCGACCGGGCCGCCCGCACCGAGGTCCCCGAGGACGCGCTCGACGACCGGGGCACCTTCGACGACCCGGCGGTCGCCGGCGAACGGGACGGACGGGACGACACGGACCCGGACCGCACCCGCGCCCACGACGTACGGGCCGATGACGGCGAGCGTCCCGAGTTCCACGAGCCGGGTCCGGTGCCGACGGCGTTCGGTGCCACCACGGTCGGCGGCGCGGTGGCCGCGTCCGCGCTGGCCGGGCCCCGCC
>NZ_JBFAMU010000122.1:0-12105 GCF_040656655.1 Micromonospora sp. NPDC049799 | reverse complement strand
GTCAGGCGCCGCGGGCGACCTCGATCCAGCGGTCGAGAGTGCGGGCGGCGGACCCGGAGTCGATGGACTCGGCGGCGCGGTCCAGCCCGGCGCGCAGCGCCCCGGTGAGGTCACCGTCGAGTGGACCCTGGGTGGCCAGCGCCGCCGCCGCGTTGACGAGGACCGCGTCGCGGACCGGGCCGGTCTCGCCGTCCAGCAGGCGACGCACCACGCCGGCGTTGTGCGCGGCGTCTCCGCCCCGCAGGTCGGCGAGGGTGGCCCGGGGCACCCCGAGGTCGACGGAGTCCAGCACCGCCTCCCGCACGGTGCCGTTCTGGGCGGCCCAGACCCGGGTCGGCGCGGCGGTGGTGAACTCGTCCAGCCCGTCCTCGCCGCGCATCACCAGCACCGAGTCGCCGCGGGCGGCGAACACGCCCGCCATCACCGGGGCCATCCGGGCGTCGAAGCAGCCCACCGCGGCCGCCCGGGGTCGGGCCGGGTTGGTCAGCGGGCCGAGGAAGTTGAAGGCGGTCGGCACGCCCAGCTCGCGACGGGTGGAGCCGGCGTGCCGCATGCCGGGGTGGAACCGGGCGGCGAAGCAGAAGCCGATGCCGGCCTCGGCGACGCACCGGGCGACGCCCTCGGGGCCGAGGTCGAGCGGTACGCCGAGGAACTCCAGCACGTCGGCGGTGCCGCAGGAGGAGGACGCGGCCCGGTTGCCGTGCTTCACCACGCGGACTCCGGCGCCGGCCACCACCAGCGAGGCCATGGTGGAGATGTTGACGGTGTGGGCGAGGTCACCGCCGGTGCCGACAACGTCCAGCGCGCTGGCGCGCAGCTCCTCGGGCAGCTCCACCAGGACGGCCTTGCCGAGCATCGCCTCCACCAGACCGGCCAGCTCGGCGGAGGTCTCGCCCTTGGCCCGCAGCGCCACGGCGAAGCCGGCGATCTGCGCCGGGGCCGCCGAGCCGGACATGACCTCGCCCATGGCCCAGGCGGTGTCGGCGGTGGAGAGTTCCTCCCCGCGCAGCAGCGCGGCGAGGAGGTGCGGCCAGGTCCGATCGCCCATGGCGGGCCTCCCGAGCGTACGAGGTGCGGGTGGGATGGAGCCGGCGCCGGTCTTCTCCGGCACCAAGGTGGGCCGGAGTGCGGGACGTCAGGCGGGGGCGTGCGTCCGCAGCAGCTCGGCCACCGTCGTGCCGGTGGTCACCGGATCGAGCGGGTGCACCAGGGTGGCGTCGACCTCGGCGTACGCCGCGAGCCATCGGTCGGCGGCGCGGGCGATCACCACGCAGGTCGGGGGAGCGTCGTCCCGGTCGTCCTTGATCTGGCGGGCGATGCCGATGCCGCCGCCCGGGCTGGCCTCACCGTCGAGCAGCATCAGGTGGATCTCGTAGTCGTCGACCAGGCGGACGCACTCGGCGTAGGTGGACGCCTCGACGAACTCGATCAGCAGCCCGGGCGCGGGCCGGGTGCCGACGGCGAGCCGCATCCGGTCGCGGACCTGCGGGTCGTCGCTGTAGAGCAGGACGGTGCACAGACGATCGCTCATGCCGGCACTCCGCTTCGCTCCGTGCCGTCCTGAGGCACCATTGCACTGCGCCTGATGATTCGCTCGCTGCGCTCGCTCATGACTGAACTGGCTCCCACCTCGTAGCTGCCCGCTGATCGTACCGGTCGGTGTGACCTTGCCGACGTCCCGCCCGGCCCGGTGCTCGGGGCGTACCGTCCGCGCAGCTCAGGCGGCGGTCTCCGCGGCCCGCTGGCGGGCCTCCTGGCGGTCGAGGTCGCGGTCGATCCGGCGTGCCTCGCGCTCGGCCTGGCGCATCCACTGCACGACCAGGACGGCCAGCATGGTGACGCTCACCACCTCACCGCCGGCCCACAGGATGCCGCCCGCGACGACCTGGTCCTCCCAGGGGTCGGCCCAGGTCAGGCCGAGCGACGGGTACCAGTCGCCGCCGAAGAGCGTGCTGCTCTGCATGATCGTGAGCCCGAGCACGGTGTGGAACGGCACCGACAGGAGCATCAGCAGGGCGCGGCCGGGGTACGGCCAGCGGCCGGGCAGCGGGTCGAGGCCGAGCAGTGGCCAGAAGAACACGCAGCCGGTCAGGATGAAGTGCGCGTGCACCATCTCGTGGGCCCAGGCGTGTTCGAGGGTGTAGCGGTAGAGGTCGGTGAAGTACAGCGCGAACGGGTTGACCACGAAGATCGTGAAGGCGACCAGCGGGAAGGTGTAGACCCGGGCGATCCGGCTGTGCACGATCGCCAGCAGCCGCTTGCGGGGCCGGGGCGGCAGGGTGCGCAGCGCCAGCGTCATCGGCGCGCCCAGCGCCAGGAAGATCGGCGAGATCATCGACAGCGCCATGTGCTGCACCATGTGCACCGACAGCAGCGCCGTGTCGTACGCGTGCAGGCCGCTCACCGTGACCGCCGCGATGCCGCCCAGGCCGGGGCCGATGAAGAAGACGGTACGGGCGACCGGCCAGCGGTCGCCGCGCATCCGCAGCCGGTGCACCCCGTAGAGGTAGATTCCGGCGGCGAGCACCAGCCCGACGGCGAGCCAGCTGTCCAGCCGCGTCTCGGTGAACACCGAGGTGACGGTGAACGGCGGCGGGGTCGCCGCGGTCACCGCCGGCGCGGCGGCCGAGGTGGCGACGGAGATCGGATCGACGTGCAGCACGCTTTTCAGACTAGGCCAGGCGAACCGGACCTGACCGGTCGGGCCGCGGATGCCACGGGTTTGGCCCCCCGCTGATCGGCGGCCCCGGTCAGGGGCAATAATGACCGCGTGACTGCGGCCCCAGCCATTGACAAGAGCCGGATCCACTCCCTGACCCGACCCAACATGGTCAGCGTCGGGACGATCGTGTGGCTCTCCAGTGAACTCATGTTCTTCGCGGCGCTGTTCGCCATGTACTTCTCCATCCGCGCGGCGGCACCGGAGCAGTGGGCGGAACACACCGTGCACCTGAACATCCCGTACGCGACCACGTTCACGGTGATCCTGGTGCTCTCCTCGGTGACGTGCCAGCTCGGCGTGTTCGCCGCCGAGAAGGGTGACGTGCACGCGCTGCGGCGCTGGTTCACGATCACCTTCGTGATGGGCCTGATCTTCGTGCTCGGTCAGGTCAACGAGTACCGCGAGCTGGTGCACGCGGGCATCAAGATCAACGAAGACGGCTACGGGTCGATGTTCTACCTGACCACCGGCTTCCACGGTCTGCACGTGACCGGCGGTCTGATCGCCTTCATCATCTTCATGATCCGCACCACCATGGGCCGGTTCACGCCGGCGCAGGCCACCTCCGCGATCGTCGTGTCGTACTACTGGCACTTCGTCGACGTCGTGTGGATCGGGCTCTACGCCATGATCTACTGGCTTCAGTGATCTTGGCGCGTCACGAACCGCGCCGCTGCTCCGTCCCCTGAGACAAGGTCCAACCGGTTAAGGACACAGGTCATGACTTCTGACAACGACCGCCGACGCGGTCTGCTCGCGCGGCTGCGCGAGCGGCCCGCGGCGCGCAGCAGGGGCCGCCGCCGGCTGGGCGCCGCGGTCCGCCTGTTCGCCGCGCTGATGCTGGCCGGCGGCGCCTACACCGTCTTCGCCCCGGGCGTGCAGGCGCAGGACAATCCGCCGCTGACCGGCGCCGCCGCCGAGGGCAAGGCGCTGTTCGACGTGAGCTGTGTGACCTGTCACGGTCGCAACGCGCAGGGTGTCGAGGGCCGCGGCCCGAGCCTGATCGGCGTCGGCGCGGCCTCGGTGGAGTTCCAGGTCGGGACGGGCCGCATGCCGATGGCCCGTCAGGAGGCCCAGGCCATGCGCAAGCCGGAGCTCTTCACCGACGAGGAGGTCCGCCAGCTCGGGCAGTACATCCAGGAGCTGGGCGGCGGGCCGATCGTCCCCGAGGGTGACAACCTGCACGACGACGGGAACATCGCCGCCGGTGGCGAACTGTTCCGGATCAACTGCTCGTCGTGCCACGCGTTCGGCGGCGGCGGCGGGGCCCTCTCCTCGGGCAAGTACGCGCCGAGCCTACGGCCGGCCACCGACCGGCAGATCTACGCGGCCATGCTGAGCGGTCCGCAGAACATGCCGGTCTTCGGCGACAACCAGATCACGCCGGAGCAGAAGGCGGACCTGATCGCCTACATCCAGGAGACCCTGAAGCACGACCAGGACCCGGGCGGCTTCAACCTCGGCCGCTACGGCCCCTCCACCGAGGGCCTGGCGATCTTCCTGGTCGGCATCGTCGCGCTGGTCTTCGCCAGCCTGTGGATCGCGGGCAAGTCGTGACCGGCCGGAACGTGAGTACGATTACGCTGGTGTCGCACGTCGGCACCGTCCGTAGCGAGGTGACGGCATGACCACCCACACCGAGCACCAGGCCCAGCAGGCCCGGGAACCGCTCGACGTGCAGGACCCCCGGCTGGGCCGGTTCGACATCGTCCTGGAGGGCGCGCGCCGGGACGACATCGAGATCGTCCACTACGAGCCGCAGGTCGTCCCGGGCAGCAAGGCCGAGCGCCGGCTGACCCGTACGGTCGCGCTGTTCTTCCTCCTCACCGGCCTGGCGGCGACCGCCTTCCTGGCGATCTTCATCTGGTGGCCGTGGGAGTACGCTCCGGGCCGCGGCGGAGACAAGTGGTACACCCCACTGCTCGGTGTGACCATGGGCATCTCCCTGCTGGCGGTTGGCTTCGGCATCCTGACCTGGGGCAAGAAGCTGCTGCCCAAGGAGGTGTCGATCCAGGACCGGCACGAGGGCGCGGTGAACGAGGACGACCGCATCATCACCGGTCAGACCATGCTCTACATGGCCGACGAGCTGGGTGTGAAGCGCCGTCCGCTGCTCGGCATCTCGCTGCTGGCCGGTCTGGTGCCGGTCGGCGCGGTGGCCGCGGCCCCGCTGGTGGGTGGCCTGATCTCGCAGCCGCACAAGAACAACCAGATGTTCACCACCGGGTTCGCCCCGGCGGAGGGCGGCGGGAAGGTCCGGCTGGTCCGCGAGGACGGCCGTCCGGTCCGCCCGGCCGACGTGAGCACCGGCGGTCAGATCACCGTGTTCCCCGGCATCGAGCACGGCGTGAGCAACCAGCACGCGGACTCGCCGACCCTGCTGATCCACCTCCGTGACTCGGACGCCCAGGAGGCGCGCCAGGCCAACGAGCGGATCGGCCACGGCGACTACATGTGGGGCAACTACGCCGCCTACTCGAAGATCTGCACGCACGCCGGCTGCCCGGCGAGCCTGTACGAGCAGCAGACCAACCGTCTGCTCTGCCCGTGCCACCAGTCGCAGTTCCTCATCACCGACAACGCGAAGCCGATCTTCGGCCCGGCCAGCCGGCGGCTGCCCCAGCTGCCGATCGAGGTCGACGCCGAGGGCTTCTTCGTGGCGAAGTCCGACTACACCGAGACCGTCGGGCCCGACTTCTGGGAGCGGCCGTGAAGCGGCGAAAGATTGACATGGCGGCCGTGCCGGGCAACGCCGCGCGGGGAGTGGACGACCGCTTCCAGGTGGCCACCCCGCTGCGGCGGTTGCTGAACAAGGTGTTCCCGGACCACTGGTCGTTCCTGCTCGGCGAGATCGCGCTCTTCTCGTTCGTGATCCTGCTGCTGACCGGTGTCTTCCTGACCTTCTTCTACGAGCCGGCGATGACCGAGGTCGTCTACAACGGCAGCTACGCCCCGCTGCGGGGCACGCCGATGTCCGCCGCGTACGCCTCCAGCCTGGACCTGTCGTTCGACGTCCGGGGTGGTCTGATCATGCGGCAGATGCACCACTGGTCGGCGCTGCTGTTCATGGCCTCGATCGTCGTGCACATGATGCGGGTCTTCTTCACCGGCGCGTTCCGCAAGCCGCGTGAGACGAACTGGATCATCGGTTCGCTGCTGTTCTGGGTCGGCTTCCTCGCCGGCTTCACCGGCTACTCGCTGCCGGACGACGGCCTGTCCGGCACCGGCCTCCGGATCGCCTCGGCGATCATGCTCTCCATCCCGGTGATCGGCTCCTGGCTCACCTCGTCGATCTTCGGTGGCGAGTTCCCCGGCACGATCATCATCAGCCGGTTCTTCATCGCCCACGTGCTGCTCATCCCGGGTCTGCTGGTCGCGCTGATCAGCGTCCACCTGGGCCTGGTCTTCAAGCAGAAGCACACCCAGTGGCCCGGCCCCGGCCGGACCAACGGCAACGTGGTCGGCGAGCGCATGTTCCCGCGGTACGCGCTCAAGCAGGGCGGCTTCTTCATGGTCGTCTTCGGCGTCGTCGCGCTGATGGGCGGTCTGTTCCAGATCAACCCGATCTGGCTTTTCGGTCCGTACGAGGCGTGGGTGGTCTCGGCCGCCAGCCAGCCCGACTGGTACGTCATGTTCCTCGACGGCTCGACCCGTCTGATGCCGGCGTGGGAGATCAACATCCCGATCGGTGACGGGTACGTGATCCCGCCGCTGTTCTGGCCGACGGTCGTCCTGCCGGGCATCCTGGTGGGCCTGTCGACGCTGTACCCGTTCATGGAGGCGCGGCACCTGAAGGACCGCAAGAGCCACAACCTGCTCCAGCGGCCGCGCGACGTCCCGGCCCGCACGGCGGTCGGCGCCATGGCGGTCTCCTTCTACGTGGTGTTGACGCTCTCCGGCGCGAACGACGTGATCGCCGACAAGTTCCAGATCAGCCTGAACGCGATGACCTGGGCCGGCCGGGTCGGCCTGCTGGTGGTCCCGCCGCTGGCGTACTACCTCACCTACCGGGTCTGCCTGGGTCTCCAGCAGCACGACCGGGAGGTGCTCGCCCACGGCGTCGAGACCGGCATCATCCGGCGGCTGCCGGACGGTCGGTTCGTCGAGGTGCACCAGCCGCTCAGCGCGTCCAACGGGCACGCCGACGGTCACGGTGCGCTGGAGTACGCCGGCTGGGTCGTGCCGAAGAAGATGAACCGGCTCGGCGCTCTCGGCCCGGCCATCCGGGGCTTCTTCTACCCGATCGAGAAGCCGGCCGAGGCGCCGGTCTCGCCGGGCCACCCGCCGGTCGAAGCCCGACCGGAGCGGGAGGAGATCACCAGCGGCGAACCTCGCCGCTGACCCCTCGCGACACCCCCGTGGCGCCCGCCGGAACGATCCGGCGGGCGCCACGTCGTTTCCCGGCCCTCACCCACGCCCGCCATCACGCAGGTCAGGTCGGGCAAAACGGGTGTAGCGTGCCGAAAGGGGCCCGAAAGGGCAAGATCGCGCAGGCGATGGGTCGCGGGAGGGCGGCCAGGGACGGGTGGATCCAGGAATAACGCCGGTCAGCCGGGTATCCGTGCGGTCCAACGTCTCAAGGGGGGGAAGCATGTTGGGAATCAAACGTCTGGGCCTGCTGGCCGCACTGGTGCTGGTTGGTATCGCACCCGCCGCGGCCGCACAGGCCGTGGCGCAGCCGTCAGATCAGGACTCCCAGTATCTGCAGGCGGTCCACCAGGTGAACCTGTTGGAGATCACCGCCGGTGACCTTGCCCAGCAGAAGGGCGAGAGCCAGGGGGTGAAGGACCTGGGTGAGCGCTTCAAGACCGACCACACGCAGCTGGACCAGTCGGTCCAGGAGGTCGCCGACAATCTCGACGTCGAGCTGCCGGACGAACCCAACCAAGAGCAGCAGGGCGTGCTCGACCAGCTGAACAACGTCAGCGGCCAGGAGTTCGACCGGCTGTGGGTGACCAAGGAGCTGGCCGGTCACGTCCAGGCCATCCAGGCCACCCAGACGGAGATCTCGCAGGGCTCCGAGCAGTCGGTGGTCCAGTTGGCGCAGACCGCGCTGCCGACTCTGCAGGCGCACTACGACGCGCTTGTGGAACTGGCCCAGCAGCTGGGCATCCCGGTTCCGCAGACCACCGGCACCCCGAGCCCGGGCGGGACCGCACCGGCTCCGGCCCCGGGCGGTACCACCGGGACGCCGGCTCCGGGCGGCACCGAGACGCCCGCTCCGGGCACCGAGACGCCGGCTCCGACCGGAAGCTGACGTCCGTCACCGACGGCCGGTCCACCCTCGGGTGGGCCGGCCGCCGCGTGTCCCGGGGGCGGATCCGGGCGTCCGTGGTCAGTCGGCGTTCGCGAGACCGATCGCGAAGGCCTCCTCCAGGTCGTGCTGCGAGTACGCGCGGAAGGCGATGTGCGACTCGGTGTTGAGCACGCCGGGGACCTTGGAGATGCTGCCGGCGATCACCTGGGCGATCTGCTCGAACTCCCGCACCCGCACCATGGCGATCAGGTCGACGTGGCCGGCCACCGAGTAGACCTCGCTGACGCCGGGCAGGTTGGCCAGGTTCTCGGCCACCTCGGGGATCGAGTCGGTGGCGCAGTCGATCAGGACGATCGCGGTGATCACGGGACAGTTCTCCGTTCGTCGGCGTCGTCGCCCATGCTAGAGGCTCCCCGGCCCGGCGAGCGGGGGAGTGGCCGCCACCGTCAGGTCCCCGCCCGCGCGGACCGCGTCGTACAGGTGCTCGCCGGAGTGCACGGCGGCTCCCGGCCAGACCACCGTGCGGGTGAGGTCGCCGTGGACGACCGCCCCGGCCCCGACAACCGATTCCCGGCACCGGCCGGTCACGGTGGCGGTCGGGTCGACCAGGTTCCCGCCTCCGGCGGCGTGCCGGTTGGCCGCCAGGTAGTCGCCGGGCGTGCCGGTGTCCAGGAAGGTCCCCGGGTACGGCACCACGGTCAGCGCCCCGGCCGCCTCGGCCGGCCGCCAGACGGCCCGGACCAGGTCACCGAACTCCACCGGCAGGTCCCGTACCAGCCGCCAGGGCAGCAGGGAGAAGCCGGTGAACACGTGCCCGTCGAAGGTGCCCGGAGCCGTCGGGTCCGCGGCGGGCTGGCCGAGCAGGCGTACGGTCTCGCCGTCCCAGTCCCGCAGCAGCGCGGCGATGTCCTCACCCGGCGGCGCCGCCTCATCGGCCAGGTACGCGTCGGCGTTGCCGACGAGCACGCCCCGCCCGCCGATCCAGTCCCGCAGCTTCGCCACACCGCCGGCGGTCCCCAGCGGGCCGTCCGGCTCCACCGAGCGGTGCGCCCGCTCGCCGACGTGGCGGACCACCTGGTCGGCGAGGTAGCTGGCGTTCACCGCGACCCGGTCCGGGCCGGCCAGTCCCAGCCCGGCGAGCCGGGCGAGCGCCCGGTCGAGCAGCGCCACGTTCCCCACCGGACAGAGCGCCTTGGGGACCCGCTCGGTCAGCGGTCGCAGCCGGGTGCCCTCACCCGCGGCGAGCACCACCGCACAGACCTCGACGTCGCCGGACCGCACGGCCGGTCGCCGGGCCCCGTCGGCGGTCACGGCCGGTCGTCGGGGACCGGCGGCGGGAACTGCCCGGCCAGCGGCCCGATGTCGTAGTACGCCAGCAGGCGCGCCGTCGGCCAGGTCAGCTTCGGCAGGTCGTCCAGCGGGTGCCAGGCGGCCTCGAACACCTCGGCGCCGTCCACCGTCAGGGTGGTGGTCGACGCCGGCACCTCGGCCGTGAACACCACGTCCACCCAGCCCTTGTCGTGCACGATCGCGTTGGGCACCGCCGGGCGCAGCTCGCGCGGCGAGAGCCGGATGCCGGACTCCTCGTACAGCTCACGGGCCGCCCCCACGATCGGAGCCTCCCGCTGCTGCAACAGACCGGCGGGCAGCGACCAGCCCCTGCCGGGCGGCTGGCGCAGCAGCAGCAGACGACCCGCCCCCTCGGCCTCGGCGTCCCGGACCAGGGTGACCGCGCCGACGATGTACTTGGGCACGGCGAGCCGGACCAGCCGGCGCCGCACCGGCAGCGGCAGTCGGTAGAAGACCTGGTACGCGACGGCGCGGCCGGTGAGGCGGGAGCGGGGGATCATGGGTCCAGGCTAGTGGCCGCGAGGAACCCTCCACCCGCAGGAGTCACTGCCGGTGGTCGACCAGGTCGATGAGCTGCCGGACCACCGCGTCCGGCTCGATCACGCGGTCGAAGACCGCCACCAGCATCGTCTCCAGGTCGGGGTAGCCCAACTCCTCGGAGAGCCGCAGCAGGGGCAGGTCGCTGGCGAGCCCCCGGTTGTACGTGCGCAGGGCCAGCCCGATGGTGGCCCGCCCGAGGCGCACCTTGTCGGTGATCGAGATGCCCGGCTCGGTGTGGTCGGAGAACCAGCGGTTGATCTGCATCTGCGCCTGCGGTGACTTCACGAAGCCCAGCCACTCCCGGCGGGGCCCGCGCGGGGCGGCGTCGGCCTCGAACCCGTTGGCGGCGTCGGTCTCGGTGAAGATCTCCACCACGTCACCCTCGTCCAGCTCCGAGGAGAGCGGGGCGAGCCGGCCGTTGATCCGGGCAGCCAGGCAGTGGTCGCCGCGCTCGGTGCCCAACTCGTACGCGAGGTCGACCGGGGTCGCGCCGGCCGGCAGCACCACCTGGCGCCCGTCGGCGAAGACCTGGATCTGCGCCTCGGCCAGGTCGCAGCGCAGCGATTCGAGGAACTGGGCCGGGTCGGCGGCGTCCTGCTCCCAGTCGAGCACCCGGCGCAGCCAGTCGAGCTGCTCGGCGCGGGCGTTGGCACTGCCGCCGGCGCGCGGGAAGCGGAAGTCGGCGGCGATGCCGTACTCGGCCCAGCGGTGCATCTCCTCGGTGCGGATCAACACCTCCACCGTGCGGTCGTCGGGGCCGAGCACGCTGGTGTGCAGGGACCGGTAGAGGTTGTTCTTCGGGGAGGCGATGAAGTCCTTGAAACGGCCGGGGACCGGTCGCCAGGTCCCGTGGATGGCGCCCAGGGCGGCGTAGCAGTCGGTGGGCGGGCCGTCCACCACCACCGCGATGCGGGGCAGGTCGAACGGGCTGGCGTGCCCGCCGGTCACGGTGTCCTTCCAGATCGAGTACAGGTGCCGGGGCCGGGGCGTGACCTGCGCGTCGACCCGGCTGCGCCGCAGCGCGGTCTTCGCTTGGCCGACCACCGCGTCGAGGTACGCGTCCCAGCCCGGCCGGTCGTGCACGTGCCGGGCGATCCGCGCGTGCTCGTCCGGCTCCAGGTGCAGCAGCACCACGTCGTCCAGTTCGCGTTTCAGGGTCTGGATGCCGAGCCGGTCGCAGAGCGGGACCAGCACCTCCTGCGTCTTGCGGGCGATGCGTTCCCGGGACGCGGCGGACCGGACGCCGAGGGTGCGCATGTTGTGGAGGCGGTCGGCCAGCTTGATGATCAGCACCCGGACGTCCTTGCCGGCGGCGATGATCATTTTCCGGATCGTCTCGGCCTCGGCGGCCTTGCCGTAGAACGCCTTGTCGAACTTGGTCACCCCGTCGACGAGGTGGGCCACCTCCGGGCCGAAGTCCTCCGCGAGGGCCTGGAGCGTGTAGCGGGTGTCCTCCACCGTGTCGTGCAGCAGCGCGGCGACCAGGGTCGTGGTGTCCATGCCGAGCTCGGCGCAGATCTGCGCGACCGCCAGCGGGTGCGTGATGTAGGGCTCGCCGCTCTTGCGGAACTGCCCCCGGTGCATGTTCTCCGCGATCGTGTACGCCCGGCGCAGCACCGCCGGATCGGTGCCGGAGTGGATGGCCCGGTGGGCGCGGACGAGGTGGGCGACCGGCTCGTTCTCGGTGGTCGGCCAGGTGAGCAGCGACCGCAGTCGACGTGTCAGGGGCAGCTCGCCCGGCCGGGTCGGAAGGGCGCCCCCCAGGGCGGCGCCGTGTCCGGCGTCGACGTCCACGTGGGACACCTCCTCACCCCGGCTCCACGGCCGCCGGACCCCGGCAACCGGAAGCAGGCCCACGAAACGGGCAGGACTGCACTTCTCTAACAGCCTAAGCGAGTCGACGTAGTCCGATCGGTCACTTGGTCATGAGCTTTCGGTCGAGAGTTGGTGGCTCGCCGCTCCCTCCGCCTTGCTCAGCAGGTCACGGAAGCGGCCCGCACCGGCCACCGGGGACGCCCAGCCGGACGAGATCTCCACCAGGCGGGTCTCCGGTCTCTCCAACCAGGACAGAATGCGTTCGGTCTCCTCGGCCGAGGCGCTGGGCACCGGGCCGTGGCCTGGGCGGACCGTCTCCGCGGTGGCCCGGATCGCGGCGATCGTCGGTCGCGGGTGGACACCCGGCGGGGACACGCCCGCCCCGGCCAGCCGACCGTGCCGGACCAGCGCCAGCTCCCAG
>NZ_JBFAMU010000121.1:0-12153 GCF_040656655.1 Micromonospora sp. NPDC049799 | reverse complement strand
GACCGCCCCCGGCGGTCACGGCCGCCGTGGCGGCGCCGCCACGAAGACCTTCCAGGTGTACGCCCCGAAGCACAGCACCGGCCCCGCCAGGTCCTGTTCGACCGCTTGATGGCTGGGGCGTCCCGCATCGGACCGCGCTGGCCCGGGGACGGGCCCGAAGAACACTGTGGATTTCCGAGACATGATCGACTCGACGTCATTGATGTCGGGGTGTCCGGGTGAGCTTTTCGGCCCGACGTCATCCACATCGAGTAGATCTCGGCCGAGGACGTCGGCACGCGCCCTACGGGTGGGTCATGCGGAGCAGGTCCAGGGCCTCCTCCAGCTGCACCTCGGTGAGCTTGCCGGAGGCCACGTGGCCCCGAGCCAGCACGACCTCCTTGATGGAGATCTGCTTCGCGAGGGCCTCCTTCGCGATCGAGGCGGCCTCGTCGTACCCGAGGTGACGGTTGAGCGGGGTGACGATCGACGGCGAGCCCTCCGCGTACGCCAGGCAGACCTCGGCGTCCGCGACCAGGCCGACCACCAGGCGGTCGGCGAAGAGCCGGCTCGACGCGGCGAGCAGCCGGATCGACTCCAGCAGGTTGCGACCCATCACGGGGAGCATGACGTTCAGCTCGAAGTCGCCCTGGGAGCCGGCGAACGCCACCGTCGCGTCGTTGCCGACCACCTGGGCGCAGACCTGACGCATCGCCTCGGCGACCACCGGGTTCACCTTGCCGGGCATGATCGAGGAGCCGGGCTGGAGGTCCGGGATGCGCAGCTCACGCAGGCCGGCACGGGGGCCGGAACCCATCCAGCGGATGTCGTTGGCGATCTTGTAGAGGCCGACAGCGACCGTACGGAGCTGGCCGGAGGTCTCCACCAGCGCGTCCCGGGCGCCCTGCGCCTCGAAGTGGTTACGCGCCTCGGTCAACGGCAGCCCGGTCGAGTCCCGGAGCCGCTCGACGACCCGGGCGGCGAAGCCCAACGGGGTGTTGATGCCGGTGCCCACGGCGGTGCCGCCGAGCGGCAGCTCGGCCAGCCGCGGCAGCGCCGCGTCCAGCCGCTCGATGCCGTAGCGGACCTGCGCGGCGTACCCGCCGAACTCCTGCCCCATGGTCACCGGCGTGGCGTCCATCAGGTGGGTACGGCCGGCCTTGACCACGGTTGCGAACTCGACCGCCTTGTCCTCCAGCGCCTGCGCGAGGTGCGACAACGCCGGCAGCAGGTCCCGCGCGACCGCCTCGGTGGCGGCCAGGTGGATGGAGGACGGGAAGACGTCGTTGCTGGACTGGGAGGCGTTGACGTCGTCGTTCGGGTGCACGTCCCGGCCCAGCTCCCGGGTGGCCAGGGTGGCGATGACCTCGTTGGTGTTCATGTTCGACGAGGTGCCGGACCCGGTCTGGAAGACGTCCACGGGGAACTGGTCGTCGTACCCGCCGTCGGCCACGTGCGCGGCGGCGGCGGCGATGGCAGCGGCGACGTTGGCGTCGATCACGCCCAGCTCACCGTTGACCTCGGCGGCGGCCCCCTTGATCTGCGCCAGGGCCCGGATCTGGGCCGGCTCGATGCCCCGGCCGGAGATCGGGAAGTTCTGCACCGCGCGCTGGGTCTGCGCCCGCCACAGCGCCTCGGCGGGCACCTCCACCTCGCCCATCGAGTCGCGTTCGATCCGGTAACCCGCTGCCTCTGGAGTCGTCACGCGTACCATCCTGCCGCGCCTCGCGGCGACGTGCAGATGATCGCCGGGGAACGCCGGCCCGATCCGGACGTCCCGGGTGAGCGTTCCCGGCCGAAAGTCCGAGCACCCCGGACACCGACACACTTAAGATCATGGAATCCCAACCACTCCCACCGGAGGGTCTCCACGTGCACATACACGGGGGTTCCATCGGCGTGCCCGCGGCTCGTCATCGGCGCAATCCGCGCCGGTTCCTCACCGCCGGCCTCGCCACCCTGCTCACCGCCACCGGCGCGGTCGTCTGCGCCGCCCAACCCGCCACCGCCGGCGTACGGCAGTGGGTGCTTCCCGTCAACGTCAGCCACACCGACGCACGGCAGCCGACCACCGCCTTTCCCGTCACCGACGGCGATGTCCCGGTCGGCACCTGGGAAGCCGACGGCGTCAAGCACACCGCGCGCGCCTACTTCACCTTCGACCTGACTGCCTACCGGGGCAAGCAGGTCATCCACGCCGAGATCCAGACCGGGGAGACCTCGGTCGGCGACTGCGCGAAGCCCCGCGAGCTGGAGCTGTGGCGCACCGACACGCCGACGGCCCCGCCCACCTGGAACACCGCCCCGGCGGTACGGGAGAAGGTCGCCGACATCGGCCCGACCGCACCCTGCCCGACGACCTACCTGGAATCGTGGATCGTCGAGACCGTGCGGCAGGCGGTCGCCGACGGGAACGAGTCGCTGACCCTGATGGCCCGGATCAAGGGCGACCACGAGGAGAGCAAGCACTACGGCCGGCGCATCGAGAAGCCGGGCATGTCGCTGGAGGTCAACGGGGCGCCGGACGTACCGAGCGCGCTCACCGTGGCGGGTCTGGCCTGCGCCGACGACCGTTTCGTCGGCACCACCACCCCGATCCTCTCGGCACAGGTGACCGATCCGGACAAGGTCGAGCCGTACGCCGGGGACCAGGTCACGGCCACGTTCGCCTGGTGGCCGGTCGACCGGCCCACCGAGCGGACGGAGTGGACCTCGTCCGCGATCTCCGCGCCGCGGCGGTTCTCCTACACGGTGCCGGGCGGCCTCATGGCCAACGGCGGCACGTACGCCTTCGCGGTGCGCGCCAGCGACCAGCACGCCACCTCCGACTGGTCGCCGGAGTGCCGGTTCACGGTCGACACCGTCCGCCCGCCCGCGCCCACGGTGGTGTCCGCTGACTACCCGGCCGGCTGGTCCTACCCCGGCCACGGTGGTCCGGGCATTCCCGGCACCTTCACCTTCACCAGCGCGGCCGACGACGTGGTCGGCTACCGGTACGGGCCGAGCGGCGCGACGACCTACGTGCCGGCGGGCCCGGACGGCTCGGCGACGATCAGCCATGCCCCGGACTCGTACGGATCGGCCCGTCTCTACGTGCAGGCCGTGGACCGGACGGGCAACCGCTCGGCGCAGACGATCTACGAGTTCCGCGTCCGCAACACCGCCCCGACGGTGGTGGACGGAAACCCGGACGCCCGGTTGGGTCAGCCGCGCACGTTCAACCTCAGCCCGAACATGGCCGACGTGCTGGAGTACGTCTGGCGGCTCAACGACGGCACCGAGCGGACCGTGGCGGCGAACGCCGACGGGACCGCCACGGTGACGGCGACCCCCACCGAGACCCGCAACGTGCTGCACGTCCGCAGCAAGACCCGGGACGGGGTGCTGTCCGGGGACGCGGCGTACACGTTCTGGGTGCGTACCGCGCCCTTCGTCAGCTCGCCGCAGTGGCCGTTCGACGGGACGACCGGTGCCCCGGCCGGCACCGAGGGGACGTTCGTCTTCGCCCCGGCCATGGACGGTGTCACCGAGTACGTCTACACGATCAACTACGGCGATCCGCAGACCGTCGCGGCCGGCCCGGACGGCAGCGCCACGGTCACCTACACCCCGACGGACGCGGGCTACCACACCATCGAGGTGTTCAGCCGGACCGGCGACGGGGTCACGTCGACCAGCACCGGCGTCGCGTTCTACCCGGCGTCGGTCGCCCCGCGGGTGCGGTCCGAGGTGTACCCGAGCATCGCCACCGGCGGTGGCCCCGGCGTGCCGGGGACCTTCACGTTCACGCCGCACGCGCAGGTCACGGGCGTGACCTCGTACGTCTACCAGTTCCGGGACGAGCCGGAGCGAACCGTCGCGGCGAACCCGGACGGCACCGCCACCATCGAGTGGACGCCCACGACCCTCAACAGTGAGTACGACGGCTGGGTGGAGCTGCGGGTGCGGGCGCGCACCGCCGCCGGGCAGACCACCGACGCGCAGTACTACTCGTTCCGGGTGGACCCGAAGAGCCCGCTGGTCACCTCGGAGGTGTTCGGCTGGCAGGGCGGGGCGACGGTCGGGCAGACCGGCGACTTCGTCCTCACCGCTCAACTGCCGGGTACGACCGAGTTCGTCTACTCGTTCGACGGTGGCCCCGAGCAGTCCGTCGCGGCGAACGCGGACGGCACGGCACAGGTGGTCTGGACGCCGCTGACGGCGTACAGCCACGACCTGACCGTGCGGAGCCGGACGGCGGCGGGCGTCACGTCCGGCGCCGCGTACTACAGCATCTGGATCGACAGCTGATCCCGTGAACGACGGCGGGGCACCGGGCCGAGCGCCCGGTGCCCCGCTGTCGTCACGGTGCCGTCAGCGTCGGCCGACGGTGAGGACCGGCTTGGTGACCTCGGCGAAGAAGTCGTTGCCCTTGTCGTCGACCACGATGAAGGCCGGGAAGTCCTCCACCTCGATCTTCCAGACCGCCTCCATGCCCAGCTCCGCGTACTCGAGCACCTCGACGTGCTTGATGCAGTCCTGGGCGAGCCGGGCCGCCGGGCCGCCGATCGAGCCGAGGTAGAAGCCGCCGTGCTGGTCGCAGGAGCGGGTGACCTGCGCCGACCGGTTGCCCTTGGCCAGCATCACCATCGAGCCGCCGGCCGCCTGGAACTTCTCCACGTACGCGTCCATCCGGCCGGCGGTGGTCGGGCCGAACGAGCCGGAGGCGTACCCCTCGGGGGTCTTCGCCGGACCGGCGTAGTAGACGGCGTGGTCGCGCAGGTACTGCGGCATCGACTCACCGGCGTCGAGCCGCTCGGCGATCTTCGCGTGGGCGATGTCCCGGGCGACGACCAGCGGGCCGCTCAACGACAGCCGGGTCTTCACCGGGTACTTCGACAGCTCGGCCCGGATCTCATCCATCGGCCGGTTGAGGTCGACCCGGACCACCGTCTCGGCGTCCAGCGTCTCGTCGGTGACGTCGGGCAGGAAGCGGGCCGGGTCGGTTTCGAGCCGCTCCAGCCACACACCCGACGGGGTGATCTTCGCGACCGCCTGCCGGTCCGCGGAGCAGGAAACGGCGATCGCCACCGGGCAGGACGCGCCGTGCCGGGGCAGCCGCACCACCCGGACGTCGTGGCAGAAGTACCGGCCGCCGAACTGCGCGCCGATGCCAAAGTTGCGGGTCAGCTCCAGCACCTCCGCCTCCAGCTCCAGGTCCCGGAAGCCGTGCGCGGTCATCGAGCCGGAGGTGGGCAGCGCGTCGAGGTACTTGGCGCTGGCGTACTTGGCGGTCTTCAGCGCGTACTCGGCCGAGGTGCCGCCGATGACGATCGCCAGGTGGTAGGGCGGGCAGGCCGAGGTGCCGATGAGCCGCAGCTTCTCCTCCAGGAACTGCATCATCCGCGTCGGGTTCAGCAGCGCCTTCGTCTCCTGGTAGAGGTACGACTTGTTGGCCGAGCCGCCGCCCTTGGCCATGAAGAGGAACTTGTACGCGTCGGGGTGCCCCTCCGGGTCCTCGGCGTACAGCTCGACCTGGGCGGGCAGGTTGCTGCCGGTGTTCCGCTCGTCCCACATCGTCAGCGGGGCGAGCTGCGAGTAGCGCAGGTTCAGCTTCGTGTACGCCTGGTAGACGCCGCGCGAGATGGCCTCGGCGTCGCTGCCGTCGGTGAGCACGTGCCGGCCCCGCTTGCCCATCACGATCGCGGTGCCGGTGTCCTGGCACATCGGCAGCACGCCACCGGCCGCGATGTTGGCGTTGCGCAGCAGGTCGAGCGCCACGAAACGGTCGTTCGGCGAGGCCGCCGGGTCGTCGATGATCGACCGGAGCTGCGCGAGGTGCGCGGGGCGCAGGAAGTGGGCGATGTCGTGCATCGCCTCGGCGGTCAGCGCGGTGAGCGCGGCCGGCTCCACGGTGAGGAACCGGCGGCCCCCCGGACCGTTGACGACGTCGACGCCCTCGTCGGTGACCAGGCGATACTCCGTCTGGTCCGGACCGGTCGGCAGCAAGGGAGCATACGAGAACGCGGCGGCACTGCTCATGAGCGGAAAGCCTAGGGCAGGACGGTCGATCAGTCCCACCCGCCGGGTGCGTCCTGGGACGCCGCTCTCACCCGACGGCCGGCGGCGGGTCGGCCGGCTCAGCCGTCCTTGCCCGGGTCGGGGTCGGGGCACAGCTCCCGCTTCGGGCCGCAGCTGTCCTCGGGCGCGGGATCGTCGCCGGTGCCCGCCGGGCCGGGCGGGGGGACGTCGCCGGAGCCGGGCGGTACGCCGGCCGCGCCGCCGAAACGCACGTAGCCGATCTCCCGCCCCTCACCGATGATCATCCCGTTCGGGCCGACCGCGAGGGCGTTCGCGGAGGTCCGGAGGACGGCCAGGTCGGCACCGGTACGCGGGTTCAGCGCGACCAGCCGGGACGGCTTCTCGTCGGCGATCACGGCCGCGTACGGGGTGAGCGCCGCACCCGCCTTCGCGCCGGTCGCGCGGCTCCACCGGATCCGCCCGCCGCCCAGGTCCCGTCCGCTCACCGAGCCCTTGTCGGCCGACCTGACCAGGGCGTACCGGTCGTCCACGGCGAGCACCCGCTCACCGGGGGCCGCGACCAGGAGCAGCCGCCCGTCGTACCCGTCGAGGACCGCCTCGCGGCCGTCCGGGGCGACCCCCAGGAGCACGCTGCGCGCGCCCTGCGGGTCCTCCCGCTGCGCGCAGCCGCCGCTGTCGGCGGTACGCAGGTTGACCCCGGCCCGCTGCCACGTCTCCTGACCGGTGGCCGGGTCGCGGGCGGAGATGGCGAAGTAGCAGGTCCCGTCCTGGGACCGCGCGTTGATCCGCAGCAGCCGGCCCCCGACCACCGACAGCCGCTCCTCGCGGCCCGGTTCGACGTCGGCGACCACCCGGCCGGTGGCGGTGTCCAGCACGTGCACCCGCCCGTCGATCGGGAAGCCGAGCAGGCCCGGCACCGGTTCCGGGCCGGCCACCTCCTCGTCGATGCGCAGTGCGTCGAGGCGGCGGGTGTCGAGCAGGCCGGGGTTGTCGCCGAGGAGACCGCTGCGGACGCCGGGGACGAACGCGGTCCACAACGGAGCCGTGCCGCGCGGGTCCCAGGCGCTGATCGTGCAGTCGGTGGCGTCGACGCAGCGGGCGTCCAGCAGCAGGTTGCGGTACGTCCACACGGCCACCGCGTCCCCGTCGCGCCGCCGGGTCGCGCCGGTGGTGGGGTCGAGCACCTCGTACCCCTTGACCAGGAGCTTGCCCACGACGACGACGGCGTCCCGGTCGGCCCCGGCGACGGCGGCCCAGTCGGCCTTGCGCTCCCAGAGTTTGCTGCCGGTGGCCAGGCCGCGCGCCTCGACGCGGGTGCGCTGCTCGACCACGACGGTGTCCCCGGCGATGGTCACGCTGCGCGGGGTGCCGCCGATGCGCTGCTGCCAGACGACGTCGGGTGTGGAGATCGGCTGGCTGCGGTTCACCCAGTCCCACATCCGGGGGAACGGGTTCCAGACGCCGGTGGCCGCGAGGATCACCACCGTGACCAACCCGAGCAGAAGCCAGCCACGCACACCGAGGCGGCTCTCGTTCACCCGGACACGGTAGCCACCCCGGCGGTCGTCGAGGGCGCCGCTGGCGCGTGTCGGCCGATCAATCTCCACTTCGGGGGGACAGCACCCGCCACAGCGCGAGCGTGCAGACGAGCGAGGCGGCCCCGGCCAGCGCCATCACGACGCCCGGTGCGAGCACCTCGGTGAGCGCACCGGCCCCCGCCGCCGCCCCACCCTGTACGGCCATCAGACCGGTGCCGACCAGGCCGAACGCCTGCCCCCGCCGGGCCTCGGGAACCGCGTCGAGGAACCGCCGGGCCAACCCGAGCTGGTAGGCGAACCCGGCGAAGGACACCACGAACAGGGCCGCCGCCGGCCAGAGGCCGGGCCGGGCCGCGAAGACCAGGATCGGTACGCCGAGCAGCACCGCCAGCCACGGCGTCCACCGCTCCCGGCGGGCCGGAGCCACGAACCGCCCCACCAGCAGATCCCCGACGAGCATCCCGAACGCCCCGGCCATCAGCAGCACGCCGGCATTGGCCCCCGGCCCCAGCCCGGCGGCGTACGGCACGGCGACCCCCTCGGCCCCGACCAGCAGCGCGCCGGGCAGCCACTGGGCCAGCAGCAGTCCCCGGATCCGCCGGTCGGCGAGGAGCAACCGGTTGACGCGCCACGTCTCCCGGATCGCGCCCGCGCGTCCGGCCGTCGCGTCGACGCGGACGCGGGCGGGGCGGGCGGTCAGCCCCACGCGGACGAGCAGCGCGCTGAGGGCGCAGGTGGCGGCGGTCAGCCAGAGCGCGCCGTACGGGCCGACCAGCCCGAGCAGCAGCCCGCCGAGCGCGAACCCGGCGACCTGGGTGCCCCCGGAGGCCACGGTGAGCAGCGAACGCCCCAGCACGTACGCGTCGCCGTGCAGGATCTCGGGCAGCAGTGCGGCGCGGGCGGCGCTGCTCACCGGGCCGAACAGGCCGACGACGGCGACCAGCCCGAGCATGGCCCCCGGGGCGAGCACGCCGGAGGCGAGCACCGCCACCATGGCCAGCCGCACCAGGTCGTACCCGACGATCAGCGCCCGGGGCGGCCACCGGTCGGCGTAGGCGAGCAGGAACACCCCGCCGAACGCGTGCGGCAGGAACCCGGTGACGTACGCGAGGGCGGCGAGCAGCCCCGAGCCGGTGCGCTCGTAGACCAGCACCGACAGGGCGAGCATCTTGACCGTCTCGCCGATGAGGAAGATCCCGAAGCTGGCGAAGAGCACCCGGAACTCCCGGACGGCGAACACGTCCCGGTAGGTGGCGGGACGGTCCGGGACGCCGACGGTCGCGGCGGTGCTGGTCGTGGTCACCGGGCCAGCGTGCCGACCGGCGGCCGACCGCTCTACCCTTTCGGCGACGGACGAAAGGTGCAGCATGCGGATCGAGGTGACCCCGGCCGACATGGCGGCCAGCCGCTACGCGGTCTCCCCGCTCGGCGAGGCGGTGTCGGCGTTACGGCTGTGCGCCGGTCAGCGCTCCGCCCCCGCCCTGGCGCCCTGGGTCGCCCGGGTCCGCCCGGCGTACGAGCGGCTGCGCCGGGACCAGCCCGCCGTCGGGGCGTTCCTGGCCCTGCTGCGCCGGGGTGGCTACAACGCCGACTTCATCCAGCCCCCGCCCGACGGGACCGGGCGGACCTTCGCCGAGGAGCTGGCCGTGGTGCGGGCGACCCCGCTCGCTCAGGCCCGGGACGAACTGCGTCGCAACCTCGTCGGGCACCGCACGCCCCCCGCGTACGCCCGCCGGATCTTCGACTCGGCGGACGTGGTGGACCTGCTCGCCGACGCCATCGAGGTGGCCTGGACGACGCTGGTCGAGCCGGACTGGCCCCGGCTGCGGGCCATCCTGGAGCGGGACCTGCTGCACCGGGCCGGCCGACTGCTCGCGTACGGCTGGGGGGCGGCCGTCGCGGACCTGGACCCGCGGCTGCGGTGGGTCGCGGACGGCGACCTCGGCGCGATCGAGGTGGCCGGCGCCGACGCGCGCACGTTTTCACTGGACGGCCAGGGGCTGCTCTTCATCCCCACCGTCTTCGGCAACCTGATCAACTATGTGTACCCGCCGTGGCCGTTCGCGATCGTCTACCGGGCCTCGGGGATCGCGGAGCTGCTCGGGCCACCGGACCCGGGCCGCCCGGAGGACGCGCTGGACCGACTGGTCGGACGGGGACGGGCGGCGGTGCTGCGGGCGCTCGCCGTACCGGCCACCACCAGCCAGCTCGTCGCGCAGCTCGGCCTCAGCCTGGGCGGGGTGGGCGACCACCTCGCCGTGCTGCGCACCGCTGGGCTGGTCGTCGGCACCCGCACCGGCCGGACCGTCCTCTACCGGCGCACCCCCCTCGGCGACGCCCTCAGCGAGCCGCCGACCTGATCAGCGGAAGCACCCGGTACGGGATCTGCTCGGCCAGGGCGATGATCGTCGACGCCCGCCGGATCCCCTCGTACGAGACGATCTGGTCGATCACCCGCTGGAGGTCGGTGTTGGAGCGGGCCACGATCCGGCAGAGCAGGTCGCTGGAGCCGGTGATGGTGTGTGCCTCCAGCACCTCGGGGATCGCCGCCAGGTGGCGGGTGACCGGGTCGTGGCCGTGCCGCTGGCTGATCTCCAGTGTCACGAAGCTGGTCACGGTGAACCCGATGGCGGCGGGCGACACCTCCGGCCCGAACCCACCCACGACGCCCCGGTCGAGGAGCTTGTCCAGGCGGGCCTGCACCGTGCCGCGGGCCACCCCGAGCCGCCGCGAGCACTCCAGCACCCCGATCCGGGGTTCCTCGGCGAGGAGTTCGATCAGCCGCGCGTCCAGCGCGTCGAGCTGTACATCCTGACCAGTGTTCACGGGGTAAGACCCTACGCCTTGCGCAACCTGACCAGCCATAACGGTGACAGTTGCCCAGTACGCGCCGGTCCGGCGATATTCGCGGAAGAAGCACCGGAAACGGCGGCCCACGAGGCCGGCCGGTACGCGAGGGAGGCCACCATGACCCAGGCGATCGACCGACCCCAGTCGACCGAGGACGTCGACGTCGACCGGCTCGTCGGAGCCGTCGACCACGACATCAGCCACGACCCGTTCCCGGTCAAGGGCCTCGACCACGTGCACTTCCTGGTGGGCAACGCCAAGCAGGCCGCGCACTACTACTCCACCGCGTTCGGCATGACCTGCGTCGCGTACCGGGGCCCCGAGCAGGGTTACCGCGACCACGCCCAGTACGTGCTGACCAGCGGTTCGGCCCGGTTCGTGCTGACCGGCGCGGTCCGCCCGGACGCCCCCGGCGCCGAGCACGTCACGAAGCACAGCGACGGTGTCTCCGACATCGCCCTGGAGGTGCCGGACGTCGACGCCGCGTACGCCCACGCCACCGCGCAGGGCGCGACCGGCCTGGTCGAGCCGCACGACGTCAGCGACGAGCACGGCACCGTCCGGATGGCCGCCATCGCCGCGTACGGCGACACCCGGCACACGCTGGTCGACCGGTCCCGCTACACCGGCCCGTTCCTGCCCGGCTTCGTGGCCCGCCGGCCGATCGTGGACCGGCAGCCGATGATCGACGCCGGCCTCCAGCCGAAGCGCTTCTTCCAGGCGGTCGACCACGTCGTCGGCAACGTCGAGCTGGGCCGCATGGACGAGTGGGTCGACTTCTACAAGAAGGTCATGGGCTTCTCGAACATGGCCGAGTTCATCGGCGACGACATCGCCACCGACTACTCGGCGCTGATGAGCAAGGTCGTCGCGAGCGGCACCCGCAAGGTGAAGTTCCCGCTCAACGAGCCGGCGATCGCGCGCAAGAAGTCGCAGATCGACGAGTACCTGGAGTTCTACCAGGGCCCGGGCGCCCAGCACATCGCCGTGGCCACCAACGACATCCTGGCCAGCGTCGACGCGATGCGCGCGGCCGGCGTCGAGTTCCTGGAGACCCCGGACTCGTACTACGACGACCCCGAGCTGCGCGCCCGCATCGGCGAGGTGCGGGTGCCGATCGAGGAGCTGAAGTCCCGCAAGATCCTGGTTGACCGGGACGAGGACGGCTACCTGCTCCAGATCTTCACCAAGCCGGTGCAGGACCGCCCGACGGTCTTCTTCGAGCTGATCGAGCGGCACGGCTCGCTCGGCTTCGGCAAGGGCAACTTCAAGGCGCTCTTCGAGGCCATCGAGCGTGAGCAGGAGAAGCGCGGCAACCTCTGACGCGCCGCACCCCATACCGCCGGCGGCTCCGTCGACAACTTCGGGGAAGATGCTCCCTCTCACGCGCCGCAGACAGCATCTTCCCCGAAGCTGTCGCCATCACGGCCGCGGCTTCCCGGGGCAGCGCCGTCGTTAAGGTTGCTGCGTGAACGAGCACAGCGAGGCGGCGACGTGAGCATCGCACCCGGTTGGTACGTGGACCCGGTCGACCGCGACACCCGGCGGTACTGGGACGGCGAGGGCTGGATCGGCGCGCCGATCCCCCTGGACGCCACCCCGCCCGACGGTCCGCCACCGGTCGAGCCGCCGGCACCGGCGTCCCCGCCCGCACCGGCACCGTCCCGGCAAACGGCTGACCGGCCACCGTCGCTCCTCCCGCGGTAGGGACCTTCGTCCACCGTACTGGTTCTGTCAGGATGATCCGATGCCCCCGCCGCCGATC
>NZ_JBFAMU010000120.1:0-12193 GCF_040656655.1 Micromonospora sp. NPDC049799 | reverse complement strand
CACTCCGGGCCGGCTGGGTTCCACAGGTGGGTCATCTGGACCTGGCGGGCTTCTCCCCAGGTACGGGCGGCGGCGAGAGCCTCGATCTCCTCGGCACAACCACAACGCGGTCTTCGTGCACGTGCGGCCGAGCGGGGACGCGCTCTGGCCGTCGGAGTACGCGCCGTGGTCGGAGTGGCTGACCGGGCGCCGCGACGGACGCGACCCGGGCTGGGACCCGATGGAGTTCATGGTCGCCGAGGCGCACGCGCGCAACCTGGAGTTCCACGCCTGGTTCAACCCGTACCGTGGCGGGCAGCCGGCCACGGTGGGCGGACCCGGCCCCCGGCTGGACCGCCTGGCGCCGACCCATCCGCTCCGGCGGCACCCCGAATGGGTGGTGACCTATCCCAGCGCGGACCGGCCCGGCAGCCGCCTCTACTTCAACCCCGGCATCCCGGAGGCGCGCACCTTCGTCGAGGACTCGATGCTGGAGGCGGTCCGGCGGTACGACGTCGACGGGGTGCACTTCGACGACTTCTTCTACCCCTATCCGGAGGCCGGGCAGGACTTCCCGGACGATGCGGCGTTCGCCCGGTACGGCCAGGGCTTCCCGGACAAGGACGCCTGGCGCCGGGACAACGTCAACACGTTGGTCCGCGAGATGAGCGAGCGCATCAAGGCGATCAAGCCATGGGTGAAGTTCGGTATCAGCCCGTTTGGCATCTGGCGCAACGGGCGCACGGATCCGACCGGGTCGGCCACCGCGGGGCTGCAGAGCTACGACGACATCCACGCCGACACCCGACTGTGGGTACGCCGGGAGTGGTTGGACTACGTGGTGCCACAGCTCTACTGGCACATCGGGTTCGGTAAGGCCGACTACGCGAAGCTGCTGCCGTGGTGGACGTCCACGGTCGAGGGCACCCGGGTGCAGCTCTACATCGGCCAGGCCGACTACCGGGTGGGGGAGCGCGGCGCCTGGAGCGATCCGGCCGAGCTGGACCGTCAGCTCGCGCTCAACCGCCGGCACGCCGTGAGCGGAAGCGTGCACTTCAGCGCCCGTCAGGTGCGCGCCGACAGGCTCGGGGCCGTCACCCGCTACAGCCGGGCGCACTACGCCGCTCCGGCGCTGGTACCCGTGATGACGCAGCTACCGGCGACGCCGCCGGCCGCCCCCGTGGTCCTGGACGGGCGGCGGGAGGACGGCGGCGTGCGGCTGACCTGGCGCCGCGACGGTGCCGTGAGCTACGCCGTCTACCGCGTCGACGGCGACGGGGCCCGCCTCGTCGGCACCACCCGGGGTGACGGCTGGGTCGATCGCACCGCGCCGGCCGACCGCGCGCTCTCCTACTGCGTGTCCGCACTGGACCGCAGCGCGAACGAGGGCCCACTCGGCGCGGCCGTGTCCGTGACGGCCGCCTCTGCCACCGGCTGAGCCGCATTTCCGCTGGTCCGCCTCGACACCACACCCGCCGATCACGCCGACGTTCCCGGGCAGCGCCCGGCACCTGTGCAACGATCGGCGTGCGTTCCGCCCGTCCGGCCGCCCGCCGGTCGCCGGCAGGCATGCGAGAAGGCGTCACACCTCGTCCCCCTGGAGAGCACGATGTCCCCCTCCCCGGCCCGGATCCTGGCCGCGCTGAACGCGGTGCGACCCCTCGACCGGGCGTCCCCGGTCCTGGGCAGGGCCGTCGTGATCGGTGGCAGCGTCGCCGGGATGCTGGCCGCCCGCGTGTTGTCCGACCACGCGGAGAGCGTCGTCATCATCGACCGGGACGACCTGCACCGGCCCGGTCACCGGCCCGGCGTGCCGCAGGGGACGCAACTGCACGCGCTCCTGCCCGGCGGCTTCCTCCAGCTCGAGCGCCTGTTCCCGGGATTCCGCGAGGAGGCCCTTGCCCACGGGGCGGTCGAGGCTCCGCCCGCCTCCCGCCGGGCCTACCTCGACGGTCGCCTGAAGGTCGTCGTCCCGGACGACGCCGACAGCCTGGCCGGCAGTCGGCCCCTCCTGGAAGGGCTGATCCGCCAGCAGGTGCTCCGGCTGCCGAACGTCAAGACGGTCGCCGCCCGCGCCACGGGCCTCGTGGTCGACGCAGGCGTGACCACCGGGGTCCGCTGCGACGTCGGCGGGCTTCCCGGCGTCGAGAGCGGCGACCTCGTGGTGGACGCCATGGGGCGGTCGAGCAGGCTGTCGGAGTGGCTGGAGCAGGCCGGCTGGGACCGGCCCGTCACGCGCCGGATGACCGTGCACCTCAACTACGCGACGGCCCTGTTCCGGCGTCGCGAGGCCCACCCGGATCGCACCGTCGTCCTGGCGCTGCACAGCCCGAGAGTGTCCTCGGACGTCGCCGGCGCCGCGTTCTTCGCCATCGAGGACGGCCGGTGGATGGCCATGATGGCTGGTTACGGAGACAACCGCCCGGGACACACCGCCGAGGACTTCGTCCGTCGGCTGCGGGACCAGTTCCCACCGGAGTTCGGCGAGGTCGCCGGAAACGAGATGCTCGGCGACGTGCTGACCTACCGCCACGCCGACAGCCGGCGGCGGGACTTCCACGCGCTGAGGCGGTTCCCGGCGGGGCTGGTCAGCGTCGGCGACGCGGTCGCGTCGTTCAACCCCGTGTACGGGCAGGGGATGACCTCGGCCGCCCTGCACGCGGTCTGCCTGTCGACGTACCTGCGGGAGCGCCCGGATCTGCGGGTGCCCGCCCGCCGGTTCCTCGCCTTGCAGAAGGTCGTGGTCGACGCCGCGTGGTCGGTGTCGACCTCCGCCGACCTGGCCCTGCCGCACGTCGACGGGCCCTACCCGCGCGGCTACCGGCTCTCCAGCTGGGCCAGCGGGCAGATCGTCACGGCGACCGTCACGGACGTGACGATCGCCCGGCGGTTCAACGACGTCGTCTCCATGCGCCGACACCCGCGATCGCTGGCCACACCCGGGGTGCTCCTGGGTGCCCTGCGCGCCAACCGCCGCACACGCTGACCGTCAGCGACGAGCCGCGTCGGACCGGCCGGCGGCCGAACCGCCCACGGTCAGGGACAACCACGACGCGAGGTCCCGGAGTTCCTCGTGCACCGCCTCGGTGATCTCCGCGGTGAACGGGACGTCCTCGTGGATCACGTCCACGCGGAGAGTGCCGCCCCTGCGGTCCGCCGTGACGTCCACCTTCCCGACGAGACGGTCGTGGTGCAGGATCGGCAGCGCGAAGTAACCCCAGCGGCGCTTCGCCCTCGGCTTGTACATCTCCAGCACGTACTCGAACGTGAACAGGTCCGCCATCCGGATCCGGTCGTGCACCAGGCGGTCGAACGGCGACAACAGGGCGGTACGGCCGGTGAAGGACTGCCCGAGCGCCGTCGGATCGACGCGCCACGTCCCGGGGACGCCCTCGACGGTCGCCCGCTCACCGACCTGCCCCACCGACCCCGGTTCGCCGGCCGAGGCGGGAGCCGTCTCCCGGACGATGCCCAGGGACCGCAGCCGGCGCTCGGCGCGGCGCCGACGCGCCTCGTCCAACGGGACGACGGAAGCGTCCGTCGGATAGACCCGCTCCGGTACGTCCCACAGCCGCTGCCGCCCACGGCGGCCGGCGATCGCCACCTCGCCGCGCATCAGCAGGAACTCCAGCATCTGGGTGACGTTGCGGTTGTTCGTCCACCCGGTCGACGACCATGCCACCTGGCTGGTGTCCGGGATGTCACGCGACGGCAGCGGTCCGGAGGCGCCGAGCAGCGCGAGGACGTCGCGGCGGAACCGGTCGTTGAGCCGCAGCCACTCCCGCCGCCGGTCCCCGCCGGTCCAGGCCGCCATGTCCGCCAGGTAGAGCGGCAGGTCGTCCATCGGCCGCACCATCGCGTGGTGCTCGAAGAGCGTCCGATCCCGCTCCAACGCCTCCTGCACCTGCGACGGCCGGTACGACGACCCGAGGCGGCTCCAGGCGACCAGGTCCACGTTCGGCGCGACGGCCGCGGTCGGGTCGATCTGCAGCAGGGTCAGCTGCCGTACGACCGCCAGCAGGTCGGTCGGCCGCGGCGCGTCGAGCAGCTGCGCGCGTACGGCGATCCGCCGTGCCTCCGCGCGATCGAGCCGGTGCACTGCCATCGGGCGAGACTACTGCCGCGACGGTGACCTGTGTGCACCCTCATCCGACGGACCCGGACGCTCGACGCGGGTGGGATTGCCGCGTACCAGCTCGTCGTGGATGCGCCACCGCTCGGTGACCGCAGCCCGCTGCGCAGCCTCGTCGTCGTGTGTGAGGCGCCGACGGAGCAGCCGCATGGCGAGGCGCCGGTTGAGGCTGAACTGGCGTTCGGTGTCGACCACGACGACGATCCCGGAGGGACGGTGGGTCGCACGCACCGCGGTGCTGGCCTTGTTCCGGTGCTGACCGCCGGGTCCACCGGTACGGCAGGCGACGACGTCGACGTCGGCCTCCGCGAACGTCGTGGCGAAGGTGTCGAGCTGGCACGGTCGGGCGATGACGTACCAGTTCTTCCGCCCGGTCGCCCGGTAGGGGCTGGGCGCCTGCCAGCACAGTGTTCCGGTCCACGAGGCGGCGAACGTCTCAGCACCGCTGCCGGAGATCCGGACCAGGACCGATCGGTAGGTGCCGGGTCGTTCAGCCGGCACGGTCCGGACCCGGTGCGTGGTCAGGCGCTGCCCGACGGCGTCGGCCTCCAGGCGGTGCAGCAGCCGGGCGAGCGCCCACGTGCACTCCTGCGGGCCGCGCCCGGCGGACATGAGCAGGTCGACGGTCACGGCCGGCCCTGCCCACGGCGGTTGTCCCGGCGGTCCGGCCGGGGTGTGGACCCGAGGTCGGGCGTCTTGTAGGTGACCAGGGGAACGGTGGTGGCCACCGGTGTGGCGAGGTCGTGGTCGACCAGATCGGCGATGACGCGCTCGATGCGCTTGTACGCGGTGGGTGCCTCCTCGAAGAGCAGTTGACGGTCGCCGCACACCACCACCGACCCCACCGGGGTGCGGCGCAGTTCCTCGACGGTGTGCTTGGCCCGGCCCCGGCGCAGGGCGTCAGCGCGGGACATCTTGCGGCCCGCGCCGTGTGCCACGGAGTGGTTGGCCTCCGGGCCGGCGTGGGCGGCCACGAGGTAGGAGGGGGTGCCGCGCGTTCCGGCGACGAGCACGTCGCGGCCGTCACCCGGCGCCGCGCCCTTGCGGTGGAGGTAGAGCCCGTCGCGGACCTCGACCAGGTTGTGGCACTGGTCGACGATCGGTGCGGTGGGCTCGGCCCCGAGGGCGTGGGCGACCCGGGCGGCCAGCAGCCGCCGGTTGAGCGAGCCCCACCGTACGGCGTCGTCGTGTGCCGCCAGGTAGGCGGCGGCGTCGGGGGCGGGGCCCGCGCCGTGGACCTCGGTGTGCGCCCGCAGGATTCGCTCGCCCAGGCCCCGCGACCCGCTGTGGACGACGAGGACGAGGTCGCCGGCGTCGAGCCCGAGACGCCCGGCGTGGCCCGGATCGAAGACGGTGCCGATCCGCGCCAGTTCGACGAAGTGGTTGCCCCGGCCGACCGTGCCGAGGCCCTCGCCGTGACCGGCGGGAATGCCGCCCTCCACCACGGCCCAGGCGGGGTCCTCGGTGTCCCGCCCGGGGTCCAGGGCGCGGTCGAGGTCGGGGAACCGGGCGGCCAGCCGCTCGGGTACGGCGCGCTTGAGCGCGATCGGGAACACGGCGATGCCGCAGCCGATGTCGGAGCCCACCAGGAACGGGTACAGCACGGTCGACGCCATCGCCGCGCCGATGGGCGCACCCTTGCCGGGGTGCAGGTCCGGCATGGCGGCGACGTGGACCATGCCGTCGAGGGCGGCCACCTGGTGACACTGCGCCAGGGCGGCGGACTCGATCCAGCTGGTGGGTGAGGCGAACACGGCGACGGTGGCCGACGTGGACCGTGGCAGGGAGGGGTGCGGAGACAACGACGCTCACTTCTCGTGAAGGGCACGGACGGACGGCACGACGGCACCGGGCGGTGCCGTGGGCCTGGAAAGAGCAACGGGGTGCTGTCCGTCAGAACGTCATGGGGACCACCATCCCCGAGCCGGTCCGGGCCGGCAAGCGGGTTTCCGCCCGTCGTCCTGGTTGTCCCGAACGAGGCGTTTTGCCGTATCGGCCGAGGGTAGGGCAGGGGGGCCGGCCCAGAACAGCTCCGATGGAGGACCCGCCGAGATGGATCCCACCAAGCCCGCCAAGGTCGTGAAGGACGTGGTCGACGCCGCCACGGACAAGTTGACCGACGTCCTGGCCACCGTGCCCGGCGCGCCGGGCAGTGCCCCGCCGACGGTGGAGGAGCCGACGACTCCCCGTGACCCGTTGCCGCCCAAGAGGGAGCAGGGCGCCCCCGAGACCCGTACGCCGACCGGCGCGGAGACCGGCGCGCCGACGATCGCCAACGGTCAGCAGGGCGCCTACCTCACGACCTCGCAGGGAGCGCGGCTGCGCGACACCGACCACTCCCTGAAGGCGGGACCGCGGGGTCCGCTCCTGCTGCAGGACCACCACCTGCGCGAGAAGATCACCCACTTCGACCACGAACGCATCCCCGAGCGCGTGGTGCACGCGCGCGGCGCCGGAGCGCACGGCGTGTTCACCAGCTACGGCGCCGCGGAAGAGATCACCAAGGCGGGCTTCCTGCGCAAGGGCCGGAAGACCGATGTCTTCGTCCGGTTCTCCACCGTCCTCGGCTCGCGCGGATCGGCCGACACGGTCCGCGACACCCGCGGGTTCGCGACGAAGTTCTACACCGACGAGGGCACCTTCGACCTCGTCGCCAACAACATGCCGGTCTTCTTCATCCAGGACGCGATCAAGTTCCCGGACATCATCCACGCCGCCAAGCCGCACCCCGACCGCGAGATTCCCCAGGCGCAGAGCGCCCACGACACCTTCTGGGACTTCGTCTCCCTGCACACCGAGGCGCAGCACCACACCATCTGGAACATGTCCGACCGGGGCATCCCGCGCTCGTACCGGATGATGGAGGGCTTCGGTGTGCACACCTTCCGGCTGGTCAACGCCGCCGGGGAGACGGCGCTGGTGAAGTTCCACTGGAAGCCCAAGCTCGGCGTGCACTCCCTGACGTGGGAGGAGACGCAGATGCTCGGCGGCATCGACCCCGACTTCCACCGCCGGGACCTGTACGACGCGATCGAGGCCGGCGCGTTTCCCGAGTGGGAACTCGGTCTGCAGGTCTTCCCCGACACCCCGGAGGAGACCTTCGCGGGAATCGACCTGCTGGACCCGACGAAGATCGTGCCGGAGGAACTCGCGCCGGTGCAGCCGGTGGGGAAGCTCGTCCTCAACCGGACGCCGACGAACTTCTTCGCCGAGACCGAGCAGGTCGCCTTCCACCTCGGCCACCTGCCGCCTGGCATCGACGTCACGAACGACCCGCTGCTCCAGGGCCGGCTCTTCTCCTACGTCGACACCCAGCTGACCCGGCTCGGCGGACCGAACTTCTCGCAGATCCCGATCAACCGGCCGCACGCCGAGGTCAACGACATGCTCCGCGACGGTTTCCACCAGCAGGCCGTCCACGCGGGCGTCGCGCCGTACCGGCCGAACTCGCTCGACGGTGGCAACCCCTTCCCGGCGGGGGACGAGGAGAACGCGTTCGTCGACGTGCCGGTGACGGTGGTGGAGGCGCCCAAGGTACGCGCCAGTCCGGTCTCGTTCGACGACCACTTCAGCCAGGTCCGCCTGTTCTGGCTGAGCATGTCGCCGGTCGAGAAGGAGCACATCATCCGCGCCTACACCTTCGAGCTCGGCAAGTGCTACCACCAGGCGATCAAGGAGCGGCAGCTCCAGTGCCTCGCCAACATCGACCCGGTGCTCTGCGCCCAGGTCGCCACCGGCCTCGGCCTGCCCGCCCCGGAGCCGACCGTCCCGCTCGCCGACGTCGCGCCCAGCCCCGCACTGTCGCAGGTCGGCCGGGTGTGGCCGGGTGACGGCCGGACGGTCGGGATCGTCGTCGACCCCGACGGCGACCTCGACGACCTCCACCACGTACGCCGGGCGGTGTTCGCCGCCGGCATGGTGCCGCTGGTGATCGCCCCGCACGGCGGCCTGGTCGCGGACCTCCCCGTGCAGCGCAGCTTCGCCACCGCCCGGTCGGTCGAGTTCGACGCGATCCTGCTGGCCGGTGCTCCGGCACCGGCACCGGACGCGCTGCCCGCCCGCGACGCCAAGGCGGGAGCGGCGGACGCCGCGACCGTGGATCCGCGCGTCCTGCTCCTGGTCGAGGAGGCCTGGCGGCACGCCAAGGCGATCGGGGCCTGGGGTGCCGGCCACACCGTGCTGCGGCAGACGGGGATCGTCGACCGACCCGGCGTCGTCACGGGCACGTCCGGCACCGAGGTCTTCGGCGAGGTGAAGCAGGTGATGGCCGCGCACCGGACGTGGGACCGGTTCCCCGCGTCGGTCGCCTGACCACGGAGCCCGAGCGGCCCGGATCGACTGGTCCGGGCCGCTCGGATCTAGGCCGTCCGATCAGGTCACCCGGCCGGCGAGACCGCCCGCCCGGACGTGGGCCGGGTCGGACGGTGCCGTGGCGCCGGGTTCGAAGAGGACTCGGGCCCGCACCTGCCGGAACCCGGTCCGCTCCAGTTCTGCCACCACCGCCACGCGGCGGGCCTGCACGTCGGCCAGCACCTCGTGGGCGCCACCGGACGCCAGAACCTGAACGGCCTCGGCCAGCAGTTCACCGCGGACGGCCTCGTCGAGCAGACCGAGGTAGACGATCAGCGGATAACAGGCGTCCCCGGCGGTGCCGACCAGGCCAACCGGCTCGCCCGCGTCCACCGCGACGCGCCAGCCGTCGATCGGACCGGTCAACCAGGCCAGCGGATCGGTGGCGAGGTCCACGCCGCCGACCGCCTGCGCGATCTCCACGCCGGTCAGGACGTCCGGCTCCGCGATGCGGGCGACCAGGCCGTTGATCTCAGCCGCGTCGGCGGCGGGACGGAAGGTGTACCGCCCGGAGGTCGCGGGCAGGGGTGTACCGATCCAGGAACACCTGAGCCGCTCACCGCGTTCGACCAGCCCGGCGAGGCGAGCGGCGGCCATGGGTGCCTCGACCACGGCGAGGACCTCCGGCCGGCGCCGCCAGTACGGGGGCAGGACGGCGTGGTAGCGGCCGGGTCCGCCGAGTGCCTCGTGTGCGGCGTGCAGCAGGGCGGCCCCCACCTCCGGCTCGGCGTCCAGGTCGAACCAGTCCAGCCACGGAGCGCCGGTGGCGCCGGGCGGCCGGAGCCAGGCGGCCCGGCCGACGACGCGGCCGGCGCGGAGGGCGACCCACGTGTGCTCGGGTCGGTAGCCGCCGTCGGCGACGCCGTCGGCGTACCGGACCTGGCGCAGGTGGGGAAGCGGATCGGGCATGGAGTCGAACAGACTCTCCTCGCCCGCGACGAGCGGACGGATGACCACATCGGTCATGGCAGGAACCTCCGGGAAAGCTGACGCCCCGGGTCAGCTCCGCGAGGACGCCGGAACGCGGAGGGGGCGCAGAACATCGGACATTGTTCTGACCTCCTTCCGGCTCGACGGCGTGCCCGAAAACGTAGTCGACGCACCTCCTCGTGGCAACCCTGCCGTACGCTGCCGCGCATGAACGCGCCGACCCGCATCCTGGTCTACGGGGTGTACGGCTCCGGCAAGTCCACCCTCGCGGCGAGACTGGCCGATCGCCTCGGGTTGCCGTGGTACCCGGTCGACGACCTGCTGTGGAATCCGGGCTGGGTCGAGGTGCCGGTGGCGCAGCAGCGCAGCCGGATCGAGGCGATCTGCCGACGCGACCGTTGGATCGTCGACGGGGCCTACCACGGGTGGCGGGATGTGCCACTGGCCCGCGCCGACCTGGTCGTCGGCCTGGACTACCCGCGCTGGCGCTCCTTCTGGCGCCTGCTGCGCCGGACCGCGGGCCGGCTGCTGACGCGGGAGGAGATCTGCAACGGCAACCGTGAGTCGCTGGGCAGCGTGCTGTCCCGGGACTCGATCCTGGTGTGGCACGTCACCGCCTTCGGTCGGGCGCGGCGGCGGATGCGGGCCTGGCAGGCGGATCCGTCCGGGCCGCCGGTGGTGCTGTTCCGGTCCCCGGCAGCCCTGGACCGCTGGCTGGACGACCTGCCGGACCGGTGAGGGAGGACGGAAGCGGGGCGGCGACGGTGTCCGTCGCCGCCCCGGATCCTCTCGACGGGGTCAGGAGGCGGTGCAGGAGCGCACCTGGGGACGGGTCCAGGTGCCGTTGGCCATGGTGGTGAAACCGAAGACGTTCCCGCTGCCGTTCGACCTCATGGTCATGACGTACCCGCTGCTGTCCCAGCTCGGGCTGCCGTTCCAGGTGGCGGAGATCCTCTGCGGTGGCGTCACGGCGACCACGACCGTCCAGTTGGTCGCGCCGCCGACCGTCACCTCGCTGTTGAACCGGTCGCCCCACCGGGTCCCGTCGCGGAGAGTCGCGGTGCAGCTGCCACCGCCCGGTGGCGGCGTCGTCGGTCCGGTGGTCGGTCCGGTCGTCGGCGGGTTGGAGGGCGGGGTCGAGCCGCCGTTGAGTGCGGCGAGGACCGCGTCGTACGCCGGCTTCTTCGCGCCGCTGCTCGTGAAGAGCAGCGGGTTCTGCGAGGCCCGCCACGAGTCGCTGTCCCGGATGCCCCAGACGGTGATGCCGGTGCAGCGGGCCACGGCGAGGCAGTCCTCGACCACACTGCGGTACGTGGCGGCGGGCGCGCCCTCGATGTCCAGCTCGGTGATCTGCACGTCGACGCCGAGCGCGGCGAAGCTGGACAGCGTGGTGCGGTAGTTGCCCGGGTACGGCGAGCCGCTGTTGAAGTGCGACTGGAGGCCGACACAGTCGATCGGCACACCACGCTGCTTGAAGTCCCGGACCAGGTTGTAGACGGCCTGGGTCTTGGCGTGGGTCCAGTTGTCGGTGTTGTAGTCGTTGTAGCAGAGCTTGGCGCCGGGATCGGCGGCCCGGGCGGCCCGGAACGCCGCCTCGATCCAGTCGTTGCCGGTCCGTTGGAGGTTGGAGTCGCGGCGGGCGCCGCTGCTTCCGTCCTGGAACGCCTCGTTCACCACGTCCCACGCGACGACCTGCCCCCGGAAGTGGGTGGCCACCTGGGTGACGTGGTTGAGCATCGCCTGGCGCAGTGCGCTGCCGCTCATGTTCTGCATCCAGCCGGGCTGCTGGGAGTGCCAGGCCAGGGTGTGGCCGCGCACCTGCATCCCGCGGCTGCGGGCGTGGCTGACGATCTGGTCCGCCGCGCCGTAGCTGAACTGGCCCTGCTGCGGCTCGGTGGCGTCGATCTTCATCTCGTTCTCGGGCGTCACCGAGTTGAACTCGCGGTTCAGGATCGTCGCGTAGGTGCTGTCGCTGAGCTTGTTCGCGGCCACCGCGGCGCCGAAGTACCGGCCCTGCTCGGCCGCGGACGCGCCCAGCGTCGTCCCGGCGCTGGCCGCACCGGGCAGGAACGCGGCACCGGTCGCGGCGAGCAGGCCGGCGGCGGCGAGGGCGATCGCCGTACGCATGCGGGGACGCGGTGGTGGACGGTCGTTCCCGGGGCTTGTCTCCAACATGTCTTTTCCCTTCCGTGGGAACCGGACCGGGGCTGTCGGGGCGCCGGTCCGGGGTGGCGGGGGTGGGCGGGGTCGAGACCGCTCGCGCGAGCGCACCGGAGGGGCGCGGATCCTCGGTCATCGACCTGCATGAATGTGGAGTATTGCAGCGGCCGTCGCCGGAAGGCAACAATTACCGGAAAGCTTCCGAGAGTGGTTGGAGGGGCGTCAGATCTGACCGGCCGGAGCATACTCGGTTTGAGCTGCGGCGATTCCCAGAGGATTCTCGTGGGAGGCAACCCCTGACCGGAGGCGTCTAAAGATCCATCGGAAGAGTGTTCCGGAATGATTGCGATACGTCGCCGGACTCGACGTGTCAGTCGGGCTGCCCGATCGTGTCCAGCTTGCGGCGCAGGCGATCGCGCTCGGGGGCGGTGCCGGCCAGGTCGAGCGCCTCCCGGTACGCCGCCACGGCCTCATCGAGCCGGCCGAGCCGGTGCAGCAGTTCGGCGCGGGCGGCCGGGTACGGGTGGTACCCGCGCAACTGCGGCTCGCCCACCCTCTCCACGCGGACGGCGCAGATCTTGATTTCGGGCATGCCGGAGACGGGATCGACGGCGTCGTTGGTGACCGAGTTGGCGCGCGCCG
>NZ_JBFAMU010000119.1:0-12219 GCF_040656655.1 Micromonospora sp. NPDC049799 | reverse complement strand
CGGGGCCCGCGGCCACGTCATCATCAGCGGGTACGGCGCCGCCACCCGTTCCCTCGCGGCCGACCTGGCCACGGCCGGCGTACCCCTGGTGATCGTGACCCTCAACCCGGACGGCGCGGCGGAGGCCGAGAGCGACGGGCACGAGGTGCTGCGCGGCGACTCGACCCGGCAGCACATCCTGGACCGGGCCGGGTTGGCGGAGGCCCGGATGGTGGTGATCCCCGAGGACGACCCGGAGACCGCCCAGCGGATCGCGTCCGTGGTCCGCACCGTCGCCCCCGGCGCCAGCATCGTCGTCCGCCTCGACGAGCCGGCCGACCTGGACGCGCTGGCGGCGGCCGGCGCCGACCGGCTCGTGGACGCCACCCGCGCCAGCCACACCGCCCTGACCGAGGCGGTCCTCGGCGGCCTGGCCGGCCCCCGGCGCGGTCCGACCCGGGTGGACGTGCACTCCATCGTCACCTGGCGGCCGGACCCGGAGACGCCCTGCCCGCACACCGGCACGATCGTCCCGGTGCTGCCCAGCGCGCCGGGCTGCCAGGAGTGCCTCCTCGAGGGCACCACCTGGGTGCACCTGCGGATCTGCCTGTCCTGCGGGCACGTCGGCTGCTGCGACTCCTCGCCGCAACGGCACGCCTCGCGGCACTTCCAGGAGACGGACCACCCGATCGCCGCGTCGGTGGAACCGGGCGAGGAGTGGGCGTGGTGCTACCTCGACGAGACCCTGCTGAACCAGGCCGAGGTGCCGTCGCCGAGGCGGTAGCGAGCCGGGCGGCACACCGGCGGCGGTCGTACAGTGGGGAAGGTCCTGGCCCCACTGACCGTGGCCGGCGACGGCGTTCCCTGCCGCCGGCCAGCCCGGAAGGAGCACAGTGAACCGACCTCTCAGGACCGCGCTCGGCGTCGCCCTGACCGCCACTGTCCTGACCACCGTCGCCGTCGCGCCCGCCCAGGCGGACGACGGGAACCGTCCACCCGCCGTCGTCGCCCTGCCCGACGGTTTCCAGCCGGAGGGCATCGCCACCGCCGGCCGGTACGCGTACTTCGGCTCCCGCGCCACCGGCGCCATCTACCGCGTGGACCTCGTCACCGGTACGGGCACGACCCTGTCCGCACCCACCGGCACCCCGTCGCTCGGCCTCAAGGTCGACCGGCGCGGTCGGCTCTTCGTCTCCGGCGGCACGGCCGGCGACGCCCGCGTGGTGGACACCCGCACCGGCGCGGTGTTGGCCCGTTACCAGTTCGCCGGCGCACCGACGTTCGTCAACGACGTCGTCCTCACCCGGGACGCCGCGTACTTCACCGACTCCAACCGGCCTGTCCTCTACCGCCTGCCGCTCGGGCGCGGCGGGGCGCTGCCGCCGGCCGACGGCTTCACCACCATCGCGCTCACCGGGGCGTACCAGCAGGTCGGCACCGGGGTGAACCTCAACGGCATCGTCACCACGCCGGACCGGGAGGCGCTGATCGTCGTCCAGTCCAGCACCGGCACCCTGTTCCGGGTGGATCCGGCGACGGGCGCGACCACCGTCGTGGACGTACCCGGCTACACCTTCACCAACGGCGACGGGTTGCTGCTGCTCGGCCGCACTCTCTACGTCGTACAGAACCGGCTCAACCGGATCGCCGTGGTCGAGCTGAACCGCGCCGGCACCGCCGGCACGGTCACCGGCACCATCACCGACCCCGACTTCGACGTGCCCACCACGGTCGCGAAGGCCCTCGGCCGGCTCTACCTGCCCAACGCCCGCTTCACCACGCCACCGACCCCGACCACGCCCTACACGGCGGTCGCGGTCCGCACCCGCTGAGCCACCGCCCCGATCGGTGACGCCTCCCCCGTACGACACGCCGTCCGTGTCACCGGGGAGGCGTCACCGATCGACGGCGTAGGTTGGACGTGATCACGAGATGGGGGTCGCATGGCCGAGACGGCGCGGGGGCCGCTGCGGGTGGGGCTGCTGGGGTACGGCGTGGCCGGCCGGGTGTTCCACGCCCCGCTGATCGCGGTGACGCCCGGCCTGCGGTTACACGCCGTGGTGACGCGGGATCCGGAGCGCCGCCTGCAGGTGCGGCGGGAACACCCCGACGCGCGACTGGTGGACGACCCGGACCTGCTGTGGCGCTCCCCCGAAGCCCTCGACCTCGTGGTGGTGGCCACCCCCAACCGGCACCACGTTCCCGCCGCCCGCGCCGCGGTGGCCGCCGGCATCCCGGTGGTCGTGGACAAGCCGCTGTCCGCCACCGCCGCCGAGGGTCGCGAGCTGGTCGCCGAGGCGGCCCGGCGGGGTGTTCCGCTGACCGTATTCCAGAACCGCCGCTGGGACGGGGACTTCCTCACCGCCCGTCGGCTCGTCGGCGAGGGAGCGCTGGGCACCGTCAACCGCTTCGAGTCCCGCTTCGAGCGGTGGCGTCCGGCGATCAAGCCCGGCTGGCGCGAGAGCGGCACACCGGACGAGGCCGGCGGTGTCCTCTACGACCTCGGCGCGCACCTGGTCGACCAGGCGGTGCAGCTCTTCGGACCCGTGTCGTCCGTGTACGCCGAGGTGGACCGCCGCCGGCCGGGCGCCCAGGTCGACGACGACGCGTTCGTGGCACTGAACCACACCGGCGGGGTCCGCTCGCACCTCTGGATGAGCGCGGTCGCCGCGCAACTCGGGCCGCGCCTGCGGATCCTCGGCGACCGGGCCGCGTACACCTCGTGGGGCCTGGATCCGCAGGAGGCCGCGCTGCGCGACGGCGGGCGACCCGGCACGCCGGGCTGGGGTGCGGTCGCACCCGAGCGGTACGGGCGGCTCGGCTCCGACGACGACCTGCGGCCGGTGCGGACGGAAGCGGGGCGCTACCAGAGCTTCTACGCCCAGGTGGCGGCGGCCCTGCGGGACGGGTCTCCACTACCGGTCGACCCGCGCGACGCGGTGGACACGGTCGCGCTGATCGAGCTGGCTCACCGCTCCGCCGCCGAGCGCACGGTCCTCCCCGTCCCCGCCCCGCAGCGCCCCACTCGGTGATCATGAGGTTAGCGGTCGAGTGGATCTCCCGACCGCCCGCCAACCTCGTGATCGACGTGAGCAAGGGCGGCGGTGCCGGCTGCGAGGGCCAGGAGGGCCAGCGCGCTCCACGGTGAGGTCCCCAGGACAGCCAGATTGGTGATCACCGCGCCGGTGAGCAGCACCGTGAGGCCCAGCGCGGCGTAACGGGCGAGCCGGGGCACCAGCAGCCCGATCGCCCCGGTGATCTCCAGGGCGCCCACGACGTACCGGAACCACTGCCCGGCGCCGATGTCGTCGAACATGTCCACCATGGCCGGTTCGCCGCCGAGCTTCGCGGCTCCCGCCGCAAGCATCACCAGGGCCAGCACCACCTGCGGGATCCAGCGCAGGCGCCGGAGACGAGGCGTGGATCGGTCGGTCGGGACGGTCATGAGGGCTCCTTCGACGCGGTGGTCTCCACCGGTACGTCGAAGCGACGCTCCACCGTCGGACACGTCGCGGCATTCCGGGGTGCACATTGCCTGCGCCGATCGACGTCGGCTGCGCATCAGAGGCACTGCCGGGAACCTCCTGCGGCAGAATGCCTCGGGTGCTGATCGATCACTGGCCGCTGCTGGGCCTTCGCCTGCGGACCCCTCGCCTGGAGCTTCGACTGCCCGACGAGGAGGAGTTGGCCGAGCTTGCCGACGTGGCGGCACACGGAATCCACGAGCCGGGACGACGGCCCTTCCTGAGACCGTGGACCGACATGCCGCCACGCGAACTGGCACGCGAGGTACTTCAGCGACACTGGCGGCGGCGCGGCACGTGGACGCCAGAGAGCTGGGCGCTGGAGCTTGCGGTCTTCCGGGAGGGTCGGCCGATCGGCGTACAGGAGCTGTGGGCCGACAACTACTCGACGCTGCGGGAGGTGGCGACCGGGTCCTGGCTGGGTCTCGACCACCAGGGTCAGGGCGTCGGCACGGAGATGCGCTGCGCGGTGCTTCATCTCGCCTTCGCCGGACTCGGCGCCGAGCACGCACGGACGGCGTCGTTCGTCGACAACCCCGCCCCGCTCGCCGTCTCCCGCAAGCTCGGCTATCGGCCCGACGGGATCACGCGCGATGTCCTGCACGATCAGGCGGTCGTCTCCGAGCGCCTCCGCCTGACCCGCCACGACTGGGAGGCGCGGGATCGGCCCGAGGTCACGATCAGCGGCTTGGAGCCCTGCCTCGGGCAGTTCGGCATCGCCCTGGACAGCCCCTCCGGCTCCCACGCCACGACCGGGTGACCGGTCCGCATCCGCTGGCCGTCCTGGAAGGAGGCTGACCACCTCCGAGTGCCCGCGATGGTCAGCGGCGCCCGGAGACCCCGACGACGAAGGCACGCCAGGAGGCCGGGGGGAAGGTCAGGGCCGGGCCGGTGGGGTCCTTGGAATCCCGTACGCCGACCACGCCGGGCAGGTTGTCGGCGACCTCGACACATGCACCGCCATTGCCGCTGCTGCGACTGCTCTTGCGCCAGGTCGCACCGTTCAGGTCCATGTCTCCGCCACTTCCATGATGAGGTCGACCGACTGCCAGTGGGACAGCGCCTCGCCGCGCACGTTCTCCCACGCTGCCAGTATCGCCGCGATGTCGCCCGGGTCGCTAACCACTTGTCCCTGCACCTGGTTGTCCAGGTAGCCGGCCGTCCGGTGGTCCGCGCTGGTCGCGATGATGAAGGGGCCGTTTAGCCCGGCGTAGGCGCCGACCCGGGACGGCACCACGTGCACCCGCACGTGAGGGGCTTCGCACGCCGCCACCAGGGCCCCAACTGCTCCCGCATGGCCGCCCGGCCGCCGACCGGCCGGCGGAGGACCGCCTCGTCGACGACCGCCGTGAACTGCGGTGGATCGTCCCGGCGGAGAATGCCCTGCCGGGCGAGCCGGGCGGCGACGTGCCGCTCGACGTCGGCGTGGGGGATGAGACCCGCGCCGGCGAGCACGGCACGGGCGTACGCCTCGGTCTGGAGCAGTCCGGGTAGGACGGCCGACTCGAACCACCGGAGTGACACCGCTTCGCGCTCGATCTCCTGCCAGGGACGGAACCAGATGGGTTCACGACGTCTCGACGTGTCCGGCCAGATGTCCGCCACGTCCCGCCCGAGGACCGCTGCGGCCGCCGCTCGGTGGCGTGGATGCGGGATGCGACCTTCGGTGAGCCAGCGGCCGGTCGTCTTCGGGTCGACGCCGATCCGTTCCGCGAGGGATTCCGCGGTGTGACCGGTCTCGTTGAGGGCTGCCCGCAGTGCGTCGTTCACGAACCCTCCATGGGATGTCCGGGATTTCCGCCGACCATATCGCTACGCGGTGTATCCGTCTCGTCACGACAGACAGGGTGTCGTGTGAGGACGGCGCGGCCGGTGGAGGCGAAGCCCGGCGGTCGCGTTCGCGGGGGCCGCCGGGGCGAGCACCCCGGCGCCCTCAGCCGAAAACGACGAGGAGGAGTCACATGCCGGACCCGTTCAGGGCGGAAGAACTCCTCCTGCTGACCCGCGCGGCGAGCCCCCAGTTCGTCCGACCACTCACGGTCCGGGTCATCCGCGAGATCGCCGACCGGCACCCCTTCCTTCGCTGGGCGTCCGCGCGCGGGTAGCCCACCTCGGCGTAGATCCACTCGATGTCATTGATGTCGGGCTGACAACCTCACTCGGACACCCCGGTGTCAATGATGTCGAGTCGATCATGTTCGGGACCCACACCCACAAATCATGTCCGGGACCCGCACCCACAGATCATGTCCGGATCCGCACTCCACAGGTCGGAACCCGCCCGAAGCCCCCGGCGGTCAGGACGTTGGGGCGGTGAGCAGGTAGTCGTCGGCCTCGGCGCTCCAGTGCAGGTCGACCGCGCGGGCGGTGGCGGCGGCCTTGCAGAACTGGAGGAAGCTCCGGTAGCCGAGCTTCTTCTCGCTGAAGTCCGGTCGGGCCCGGCGCAGCTGGTTCTTCAGCCCGGACAGGGCCACCTCGCCGTTGCGGCCGGAGAGGTCCTGCACCACGGAGCGCAGCAGGGCGAAGGCCACCTCCCGGTCGCCGTGCTCGGGCAGGGAGACCTCCGGGTCGCCCTTGGCCGGGCCCTCGGCCAGCTCGATCACATTGTGCGCGGCGAGGTGGCGCAGAAGTTCGCCGAAGGTGCGGAAGCCGTAGTCGGACTCGCTGAAGGTCGGGTCCTTGCGCAGCAGGGTGCGCTTGAGCCGGGACGCGGTCACCTCGCCACCGGAGCTGCCCTGGAGGCCGGCCACCGTCTGGGCCACCAGGACGGCCAGCGTCTCGACGTCCCGGGCCGGCTCCTCGACCGCGGGCTGCGGCTCCGGCTCGACCTGCTCCACGGGCTCGACCTGCTGCGGTTCCGGCCGGATCGCCCGGGCCGGACGGCCGCGCCGGCCACGTGACGGCGGGAGGTCGACGCCCTCCAACCGGTCGTAGTAGAGGAACTCGTCGCAGGCCGGCGGGAGCAGCGCCGAGGTCGAGTTCTCGACGCCGACGCCGATCACCTGCTTGTTGAGCTCCCGCAGCTTGTGCACCAGCGGGGTGAAGTCGCTGTCACCGGTGCAGATCACGAACGTCGAAATGTAGTCCCGCTCGAAGGCCAGCTCGATCGCGTCGACGGCCATCTTGATGTCGGCGGCGTTCTTGCGCGAGGCGCCCATGCGCTGCGGTATCTCGATGAGCTCGACGTGGGACCGGGTCAGCATCCGGCGGTCCTCGTCGAAGTACGACCAGTCGGCGTACGCGCGCCGTACCACCACCCGCCCCCGCTCGGCGAGAGCGTCGGCGATGGGCCGGAAGTCGAAGGCCACGCCGCCGAGGTGGTCCCGTGCCCCCAGTGCGAGGTTCTCGTAGTCGAGGAACAGGGCGATCCGGTCTTCTTGATCCACGGAAGCAGCGTACGCCCGAAAGCGCGTCACGCGGACGAGGTCAGCGGCGTGGCCAGGCGTACGCGAGCGGCAGCGGGGTCGGCTGGTCGGCCCAGGTCCCGGTGAGCACCCGCCCGGTCAGCGCGGCCTCCTCCGCGGGCCGGCGCAGGACGGCCAGGTCGGCGGTGTCGGTGGCGATCCGCTCTCCCCCGTCGCCGGGCGCGCCGGCTGCGGCGGTGCCGTCGACGGCGACGGTCATGTTCGGCGGGCGGACCTCGCGCCGGCCGTCGACCTCGAAGAACTCCTCCGCCTGCCCGGTGCCGGCGAGGATGGCGTCGGCCAGCGCGGCGGCGTAGACCGGGTCCCCGCAGCCGTCGTACACCCAGCGCTCGCCGAGCACGGAGTGGTGGGTGGTGCCGACCAGGCGGTCGTCGGCCCCGGCCAGGGGCGCGTCCCGGTACGTGAGCGGAACCTGGTGGACCGGCCCGTCCCCGACGCGGACGAGCAGCGTCTCGATGCCGACCTCGCCGGCCGGGTCGTCGAAGCGGTACGCCGCGACGCGCTCCACCTCGGCGCCGGTCCCGCCCGCGAACCAGGGCTGCCCGGGCAGCCAGGCCGCGAGGAGTTCGAGTTTGGTGGGGCGGATCTCGGCCCGGTGCAGCAACGCCATGCGCCCGATCCTACGGATCATGCCGGCCCGGCACCGCACCGTGGCATTTGTTGATTGACAAGGATCAGCGGCGGGGGAAGGCTGGCTACCGGCACGACGTCGCACGCGCAGTGGCACACGGGGAGAGCCATGGAGCGTCCACGCATCAAGCCGGAGCACGCCCCCTGTCGGGTCGCGGACGGCCGCGTCCGGATCGGCGGTCCCACGTACGGTGTCGCCGCCGAGGTGACGGATCCCAGCGGTGCGGTGTGGACGCTGCTGGAGAGCATGGACGGCAGCCGCGACACGGACCAGATCGTGCGGCGGGTCGTGGCGGCGCATCCCACCGAGTCGACCGACGGGGTCCGGGCGGCGCTGCGCCGCTTCGTCGAGTCCGGGTACGTCGAGGACGCGGGCGCGCCGGATCCCCCGGAGCTGACCGAGCAGGACAAGCGACGGTACGACCGCGGCCGGGCGTACTTCCGGTGGCTGGACCTCACGCCCCGCGCGAGCACCTGGGAGCCGCAGGTCGCGCTGCGCCGGGCCCGGATCACCCTGGTCGGGCTGGGCGGCACCGGTGGGGTCGCGGCGACGGCGCTGGCGGCCAGTGGCGTCGGCCGGCTGGTGTGCGTCGACCCCGACGTGGTGGAGCTGTCCAACCTGAACCGCCAGGTGCTCTACACCGAACGGGACATCGGCCGGCCGAAGGTCGACGTGGCGGTGGACCGGCTCCGCGCGCTGAACTCCACGGTCGAGGTCAGCGGTGTCCGGCGGCGCGTCGCGGGCGTCGACGACGTGGTCGGCCTCGCCGCGGAGTGCGACGTGCTGGTGCTCTCCGCGGACCGGCCGCCGGCCCTCCGGCGCTGGACCAACCGGGCCTGCCTCGCCACCGGCACGCCCTGGGTGGACGCCGGCTACCACGGCCCGCTGGTCCAGGTCGGCACGTACGTGCCGGGCACCGGGCCCTGCTGGGAGTGCGTACGCGCGACGGACGACGAGCGGCACCGCGCGGCCGGCGTCCGGTACGAGGACACCCGGCGGCGCGACGAGGCCGTGGCCAACGCCGTGGCGGCCCCCTCGGCGGGCATCTCCGGCCATCTGGCCGCCCACCACGTGATCTCCCTGGTCACCGGCGTGCCGGCGCTGCCACCGGGGCGGGTCGACGCGGTGAACCTGCTGGCCCCGGACGCCACGTTCGTCCGCCGGGACGCGCGCCGGCCGGACTGCCCCGCCTGCGGGACGCCGGCATGAGTGGAGCAGGGGTGGCGGCGGTCGACGGGTCGAGCGTGGTGCGCCTGCACCCGCTGCACGTCCGCGCCGACGGTGACTCCTGGGTCGTCGGCCGTGTCGACACCGGCGACTTCATCGCCGTGCCGCCGGTCGGGCACCGTGCCATCACCCTGCTGTCCCGGGGCACCGTCGACGACGTCCGCGCCCGGCTGCGGGACGAGACCGGCGGCGACGTGGACGTGGCGGCCTTCGTGTCCGCCCTCGTCGACGTGGGATTCGTGGCGGAGATCGACGGTCACCGGCTGGAGTCGGCACCGCCGGCCGGGTCGATGTTCCCGTGGCTGCGGCCCCACCACGTACGGTGGCTGCTTCACCCGGCGGTCGCCGTGGCGACCGGGGCCGTGGTCGGCGTGGCCGTCGTGGCGGCCCTGCGCGATCCGACGCTGGCGCCCCGCCACCGCGACCTGCTGTGGAGCGGCAGCGGCGGGGCCGTCGTCCTCGGCAACCTGGCCCTGGTGTGGGCGCTGATACTTCTGCACGAGCTGGCGCACCTGCTCACCGCGCGGGCCGCCGGCGCGCCCGGCCGGATGAGCCTCGGCACGCGTTTGCAGTTCCTGGTCGCCCAGACCGACGTCAGTGGGGTGTGGGCGGCGCCGCGCCGCGCGCGGCTGACCGTCTACCTGGCCGGTATCGCGACGAACCTCGTGGTGTGGGCGGTCGCCGTCCTCGTGCGCGGCGTGGGCGGCGTCGACGGTCGCGCCGGTGCGGTGGTCGCGGCGGTCGGCCTGCTCTCGCTGACCCTGGTCCCGGTCCAGTTCCTGGTCTTCATGCGGACCGACGTGTACTTCGTGATCCAGGACCTGGCCGGCTGCGCCAACCTGTACGCCGACGGCTCGGCGTACGCCCGGCACCTGGGCGCGCGGCTGCGCCACCGGCTGCTCCGCCGAGGCGTGCCACCGGGGGACCCGAGCCTGCGGCTGGGCGCGCGGGAACGCGCCGCCGTCCGCGCGTACACCGCCGTTCTGGTCGCTGGGACCGCCGCGTGCCTGGCGGTGGCCGCCCTGGTCACCGTGCCGGTGAGCGTCGCGGTGCTCACCGCGGCCCTCCACGCAGCCGTCGGGGGCGGGTCGACCCGGGAGGTCCTCGACGCGGGTGCGGTGCTCGGCGCCGGCGCCCTCTTCACCGTCCTGTGGACCCGCGCCTGGTGGCGACGCCACGGGTCGCGGGTCCGACAGGCGATCAGCCGTACGCGGCACCGACTCGGAGGGAGGTGGACGGCGTGAAGAAGACCGACAAGCAGAAGGTCGAGAAGACCCGGACCGGCAAGCTCGACACGATCGAGATCCGGAAACTCGACAAGATCGAGACGACGGCTCTGAGCAGCAACCCGTCGGGCTGACCCGACGCACCTCGCCGGCCCGGGCACAACGCCCGGGCCGGCACCGACGACAGGGAGGTGTCCGGTGCGTGACCTTCTCGACGGGACCACCGGCGAGCCGATGACCCGCGCCGACTACCTGGTCGACTTCTGGGACCGGTTCTGGACGGCCGGCGGTGCCGGGGTCTGGAAGCTGGAACGCGGGCAGCACTTCCGGGAACCCGGCTACGACGTCTGGGAGGCGTTCGACCGGGGTGACTGGGCCGGGTCGCTCCGGCTGCTGGAGGTCGACCGTGCGCAGATCGCCGCCGAGCACCGGCGGATGCGGCAGCGGGGCGTCGCGCTGTCCTGGGTGCGCGTGGTCGAGCGGCCGATCAGCGCGTACGTGCGGTGGAACCTGCACGTGCTGCGCGTGCGGCAGCAGTGCGGCACCGACGCACGGGTCGTCGGCGCCGGGACCCTGGCGGCGCGGGAGGCGGCCGGGCCGCTGCCGGAACTGGTCACGGTGGGGACCTCGGTCGCGTACGAGCTGCGCTACGACGGCGACGGCACGCTCGACGGGGCGTACCGTCACACCGACCCGGACCTGGTCCGACGCTGCCGACGGGCGATCGCCGACCTGCACGCGGCCGGTGAGCCGCTGCGCGGCTACTTCCTCCGCGAGGTGGCCGCCGCGCCGGGCGGGTCCTGAGCGACGGGGTCGCCGGAGCGCGGCCCGAACGCGCGCCCCACGGCCAGGGCGATCAGCAGCGCCACCGCCCCGGACGCCGCGGTGACGACCGGGATCAGGTCGAGCTGCCCCAGCCGGTAGCAGAGCGACCCGACCGCCGACCCGCCGAGGATGCCGACCTGGAACGTGATGCTGTGCAGCGCGTTGCCGGTCTCGGCGTGGGCGTCGTCGACCCGCCGCAGGACGGCCAGCGCGGTGAGGACCGCGAGCACCGAGAACGACGCCCCGGACAGGGCGAGCAGCGCCGCCCCCAGCATCGGCGCCCCGACGACGCCGCTGGCCCAGAGGGCCGCCGGCACGACCATGAACAGCGCGGTCGCCGCCCGCGTACTGGTGACCGGCCGGGCGTCGGCGAGCCGGCCGCCGATCGCGCTGCCCGCCACCGAGGCGACGCCGAAGACGAAGAGCACCACGGAGAAGGCCGGACCGCGCACGCCGAGGTGCTCGTCGGCGTACGGCGCCAGGTAGGTGAAGAGCGCGAAGTGCCCGCCGACCGCCAGCAGGGTCACCGCGAAGACCACCCCGAGGCCCGGGAAGCGCAGCGTGGGAGCCAGCCGACCGCCGGCCGCCGGGTCCTCGCCCGCGCCGGGCAGCGACGGCAGCGTACGCACGAGCACGACCGCCAGCACCGTCGCGAGTACGACGACGGCCCCGTTCGCGGCGCGCCAGCCCAGCGCCTGCCCGGTCAGCGTCGCCAGCGGTGTCCCCACGACCAGGGCGCTGGCGCCGCCCACCGCGATGCGCCCACTCGCCCGTCCCCGGTGTTGCGGTGCCGCCAGACGGGCCGCGACGGGCATCGCCACGGCGAAGAAGAGCCCGTGCGCGACCGCCGCCACCGCACGCCCGGCCATCAGGAACCCGACCGTCGGTGCGGCGGCGACGAGCACGTGCCCGGCGGCGAACGCGCCGGCCGCGACGACCAGGACCCGCCGTCGGGGCCAGCGCGCGAGCAGCCGGGTCACCGGTACGGCGGTCAGCGCGGCGATCGCCGCGTACACGGTCACCGACAGCCCGACGACGCCGGGCGAGGTGTCCAGCCCGGTAGCCATGTCCCCGAGCAGCCCGACGGGCAGCGTCTCACCGGTGACGAAGGCGAAGGCGAGCGCGGCCAGCACCAGCGACGGCAGCAGACCGCTCCCCCGGTTCGTCCGGTCCGGCGGCGCGGCGACCGCGACGTCGTGCGTACTCATCCGCTCCTCTTCCGGCAGCGGGGCGCGCCCAGCGGTAGGGCCGCTGAAGTGCGGCTAACCGGCCGAGGCCGGTCCGGGGACGGAGCGGGCGGCGCGTGGCGATGCTGTCGCCGTCAGGACTTCTTCCCACCCACGGTTCCCCATGACGCTGACGCCGAGCTGATCGCTGGCACA
>NZ_JBFAMU010000118.1:0-12316 GCF_040656655.1 Micromonospora sp. NPDC049799 | reverse complement strand
GGCTGCGAGCCCGCCGAGCAGGAACGCCACCACCCGGCCGTACGGCGCGACGGGCACCGCCTCCTGCGTGACGGTCACGGCGGTGCAGCCACGGCCGCGCCGCTCCACCGGGCGCAGCGTCCAGGTGATCCGGTAGTCGACGCCGGCGCCGGGTGAGCTGAGCACCAGCCGGTGGGGCGGCTCCGTCTCGATCACCACGAACTCCTCGACCAGCGGTGAGCCGTCGGACTGGGAGCGGGTCTCCCGCCAGGCGGTGCCCGGCCCGAACCGGCCGGTGGTGAGCACCTCCACCGGACCGGCGGCACCGGGCCGGCCGGAGCGCAGGCCCAGCTCGGTCAGCAGACGCCACAGGTCGGCGGCGTGCGCCTCGATGAGTTCCGTTGCGGTCACCGTCGACATGCCACCTCCCGTGGCATCGACGGTACGCCGGGTGAGCGCGGTGCGGGGTCCCCGGAGCGGAAATTCCACGCCCGGGAACCCCGTACGCACCACGACCGGCGGCGCGGTCAGGGCCGGAACTGACCGCCCCGGATCGCCCGGACGAACGCGTCCCACCCCGGCGGGCTCACCGCGAGCGTGGGACCGGCCTGGTCCTTGGAGTCGCGTACGGCCACCACGCCGAGGACGCCGACCAAATTGTCGGCCACCTCCACGCAGAGACCCTGGTCGTTCGAGCGGCTGCTGGTGCGCCAGATAGCGCCCGCGAGATCGTTCATCGTCACCCTCCTGTCCGATAAGGACGCCAGCCGGAGCCGGGACCGGGAACCGGACGGGGGCCGTCCCGGTCCGGCGCGGCATGGCGACGGAATCCGGACGATCAACGGGGCAACGGTGCTCCGGGGTCGGACCTCCTGTGCGACCGGGTCAGCGCGCCGGCAGGATCGTGCCCGTGACCTCGCCGAGGGCGATGGTGGTGCCGTCCGGGCCGGGCGCGGTGGCGGTGATGGTGACGGTGTCGCCGTCGGAGAGGAAAGTACGGGTGGCGCCGTCGGAGAGCTTCACCGGCTCGGTGCCGCCCCAGCTGAGCTCCAGGAAGGAGCCCACCTGCCCCCGCTCCGGGCCGGAGACGGTGCCGGAGGCGTACAGGTCGCCGGTGCGCAGGGAGGCGCCGTTGACGGTGAGGTGGGCCAGCTGCTGGGCGGGCGTCCAGTACATGGTGGCGAAGGGCGGCTCGGCGACCCGCTCGCCGTTCCACTCCACCGCGAGGGACAGGTCCAGCCCCAGGTGGGGCACGTCGGACAGGTAGTCGGCGACCGGCGGGTCCTGGTCCGGTGCCGGCACGAACGCGGCGCCCAGGGCGTCGAGCGGGGTCACCCAGGCGGAGACCGACGTGGCGAAGGACTTGCCCAGGAACGGGCCGAGCGGCTGGTACTCCCAGGCCTGGATGTCCCGGGCGGACCAGTCGTTGACCAGCACCACGCCGAAGACGTGGTCGGCGAAGTCGTCGACGGAGACGCGGCTGCCCAGCGGGCTGGGCACACCGACCACGAAGCCGACCTCGGCCTCGATGTCGAGGCGTACCGACGGGCCGGAGACCGGGCCCTGCGGGGTGGCCCGCTGGCCGGTCGGACGCACCACCGGCGTGCCGGAGACCACGACGGTGCCGGCGCGGCCGTGGTAGCCGATCGGCAGGTGCTTCCAGTTGGGCAGCAGCGGCGGCTGGCCCGGCCGGAAGATCTGGCCGACGTTGGACGCGTGGTGCTCGGAGGAGTAGAAGTCGACGTAGTCCGCCACCTCGAACGGCAGCAGCAGCTCCACCTGCTCCAGCGGCACCAGCAGCGGCTCCACGTCGGCCCGGTGGGCGTCGTCGGTGAGCAGTTCGGTCACCCGCTGCCGGACCGCCGTCCACTGCGGCCGGCCGAGGGCCATGAAGTCGTTGAGCGAGGGCCGGCCGAGCGCCCCGGCGGCGAGGACCAGCCCGGCGGCCTCCGCGCCGCCGAGGTCCAGCACGAAGTCGGAGACGCGTACGCCGACCCGGGGCTCCTCCGCCGGCCGGCGGAACACCCCGTACGGCAGGTTGGCCACCCCGTACGCCGAACCGTCGACACCCCGCACCCAACTCATGCCTCGAAGCCCCCGTTCACCAGCCCAAGCCGGATCAGATCGGTCAGTGGTTCCAGGATGCTGCACGAGCCGAAGCCCACCCACAGCGGACGCGTCGTGTCGGCCCACCCCTCGACGGCCTGGAGCAGCGGTCGCGGGTCGGTGGCGGTGAGCAGCTCGGCGACGCGCGGCACCCCGGCGCCCTCGGCCGCGGCGATCGCGGCGGCGAGCACGTTGGCGAAGCCGTGGTGGGTGAAGCCGGTCACCGGGTCCAGGTGGCGCACCGCGTGGTGCAGGCCGGCGGTGAGCTTGAAGGACAGCGCGCGGTCGCGGCAGGCGCAGATCACGGCGGCCAGCTCCGCCGGCGTCGGGAAGAGCTCGGCGGCCAGCCCGCCGGTCCGGAACTTCGCGGCGACCGGCAGCCCGGCGGCCCGCGCCTCGGCCACCGTGTCCAGCGCGCCCAGCAGCCCGAAGGTCAGCGGGATCTCGGCGTAGACGTCGAGGTGCCACGACCGGGCGAACGTCAGCAGGTGGGTCAGGCCGGCCTGCGGGTCCTCTCCGCGCTTGGCGACCGCCACCTCGACCTGCCGGACGACGATCCCGTCCTGGGCGAGCTGGGACAGCGCGGCGGGTAGCCCCCCGACGCCGGTGTCGCCGATCAGGCCGACGACGGAGCCGGGGTCGACCAGCTCACCCAGGTCCCCGGCGAGGACGGCGGACGCGGGAACCAGCAGCGGACCGACCAGGTCGGTGTACCAGGAGGCGCGGTGGGCGCGGTGCGCGACGACGGCCTCGGGCAGCGGCGAGCTGCCGGGCGGGAAGACGGCGGCGTCGTCGACCAGGCCGTGGAGCAGTGCGGGCACCTGCGTTGACACGAGACAAGAATGTACGGGACGCTACAAGGAACGGACAACAGCGTCCGAATATCGGACGTCATCCGGTTGACGCAGGGGACGACCCCGGGAGGCGAGAATGCCGTACTACCGCAGCGTCGGCGAGGTGCCGCGCAAACGCCACACCCAGTTCCGCCAGCCCGACGGCAGCCTCTACGCCGAGGAGCTGATGGGCCAGGAGGGCTTCTCGTCCGACTCCTCCCTGCTCTACCACCGGTACGCGCCGACCGCGATCGTCGCCGCCGAGGAGTTCACCCCACCGGCCGTCACCCGCACGCCGAACCTGCCGCTCAAGCCCCGCCACCTGCGCACCCACAAGCTCGACGCCAGCGGTGCCGACCCCGTCCTCGGCCGGCGTCACCTGCTCGCCAACGACGACGTCCGCATCGCGTACGTGGTGGCCGACCGGCCCTCCCCCCTCTTCCGGGACGCCACCGGCGACCACTGCCTGTACGTGGAGTCGGGCACCCTGCGGGTCGAGTCCACGTTCGGCGTGCTCGACGCGGTGGCCGGCGACTACGTGGTCATCCCGACGTCGACGATCCACCGGCTCGTACCGACCGGCGACTCCCCCGTACGGCTCCTGGCCATCGAGGCGAACGGGCACATCGGCCCACCCAAGCGCTACCTCTCCGTACGCGGACAGTTTCTGGAACACGCTCCGTACTGCGAGCGGGACGTCCGGGGACCGGACGCGCCACTGCTGGTCGACGGGACCGATGTCGAGGTGCTCGTCCGGCACCGGCGCGGTTGGACGAGGTACGTCTACGCCAACCACCCGTTCGACGTGGTCGGCTGGGACGGGCACATGTACCCGTGGGCGTTCTCCATCCACGACTTCGAGCCGATCACCGGCCGGATCCACCAGCCGCCGCCCGTGCACCAGACCTTCCAGGGCCCGAACTTCGTGATCTGCTCGTTCGTGCCGCGCAAGGTGGACTACCACCCGGACGCCATCCCGGTGCCGTACAACCACCACAACGTCGACTCCGACGAGATGCTCTTCTACACCGGCGGCAACTACGAGGCGCGGCGCGGCTCCGGCATCGAGCAGGGCTCGATCTCGCTGCACCCGTCCGGGTTCACGCACGGCCCCCAGCCGGGCGCGGCCGAGCGGTCCATCGGGGTCGACTTCTTCGACGAGCTGGCCGTCATGGTCGACACGTTCCGCCCGCTGGACCTGTGCGACGCGGCCACCTCGTGCGAGGACGACGCGTACGCCTGGACCTGGGCCCGCCGCCCCTGACCGGAGCGGCTCAGGCGAGGCGGCGGGTGAAGACGGTGATCTCGGCCAGGGCGGCGGCGACGATCGCCAGGACCAGCGGCCACGGGGTGCCGACCAGCGCGTAGAGCAGGACGAACGCCGGTGCGGCGGCCGCCGCGTACACCGCCAGGGCCAGGCTGCGGTCGGAGCGGAGCAGGCCCGGCAGCACCGTACGGGCCAGGCCGGGCAGCCTCGCGGCCTGCCGCCACACCACCAGCGCCCCGCCGAGCGCCGCGACGAACGCGGCGAACCGCGACAGCCCCGGGCTGCCCGGCGCGAGACAGGCGATCAGCACGGTGGTGATCAGGGACCAGCCGGCGCCGTAGATCACGAACTGGCTTACCCCGGCCGAGATGGTCCGGCCGGAGTCGACACGGCCAGGACTGATCGCGGCGGCCTCGGCAAGGTGTTCCAGCGCCTCGCTCCAGCGCCGCTGCTCCAGCCGCAGCACACCGATGTCGTGCCGCGCCTCGGCCAGCTGCGGGTCCAGGCGCAGCGCCTCCCGGTAGGCCCGCTCGGCCAGGTCGAACAGCTGCATGTTCGCCGCCACCAGGCCCAGCACCAGGTGCGCCTGCGGTTCCTCGGGGGCCAGCTCCACCCCGCGCCAGGCCGCGTTCAGCGCCGGCTGGCCGTTGCGCGAGCCGGCCAGGATCGCCGCGGCGCTCCGCTGGGCGTACGCGTCGTCCGGCCCGAGGGCCAGGATCCGGTCGGCGGTACGGGCCGCCTCGGCGTACTCCTCCTGGTCGGCGAGGGCCAGCGCCCGCGCGACCAGCGGCGAGACCTCCTGGGGCGCCGCGGCGACCGCGGCGTCGGCCGCGCTCAGGGCCTCCGCCGGGCGACCGGCCGCGAGATGCACCCGGGACAGCACGGTCAGGGCCTGCGCGTTGCCCGGTTCGAGGGCGACCGCGTAGCCCAGCTCGGCCGCGGCCTCGTCGTACCGGCCCAGCTCGGCGAGGAGGAGGGCCCGCTCGACGTAGCCGTCGGCGGCGGACCGGTGGGAGGTGGGGTCACTGGACATCGCGGCGAGCCTAGGCGGCCGGGGCGTCGTACACCAGGGCCACCGCGATGCCGGCCAGGCCCTCGCCCCGGCCGGTGAAGCCGAGGCCGTCGGTGGTGGCGGCGGAGACGGTCACCGGAGCGCCGACCGCGTCGGAGAGCACCCGTTGGGCCTCCTCCCGGCGCGGGCCGATCTTCGGTCGGTTGCCGACGACCTGGACCGACACGTTGCCGATCGCGTAGCCGGCGGCGCGCACCCGGCGGGCGGTCTCGGCGAGCAGAGCCACGCCGGAGGCGCCGGCCCACTCCGGCTGCCCCACCCCGAAGTTCGCCCCCAGGTCGCCGAGACCGGCGGCGGAGAGCAGGGCGTTGCAGGCGGCGTGCGCGGCCACGTCGGCGTCCGAGTGCCCGGCCAGCCCGTCCTGGTCCGGCCAGTGCAGGCCGGCCACCTGGCACGGCCGGCCGGCTTCGAAGGCGTGCACGTCGGTGCCGATGGCCACCCGGGGAACGATCACGACCAGAGGGTACGCGTCACGCGCCGGCGGCCAGCAGGTGCTCGGCCAGCGCGAGGTCGAACGGGCGGGTGACCTTGAGCGCGTACTCCGAACCGGGGACACAGCGCACGGCGACACCCAGCTTCTCGACCAGGCCGGCGTCGTCGGTGAGCGGATCGGACGCGACGGCGTGCGCGGTGGTGAGCACGGCACGCCGGAAGCCCTGGGGTGTCTGCACCGCCCGCAGCGCGGACCGGTCGACGGTGCCGAGGACCACCTCGTCGGCGTCGACCTCCTTGACGGTGTCGACCACCGGCAGCACGGGGATCACTGCGTCGTGGCCGGCACGCACCGCCGCGGCGACCGCCTCGACGAGGTCGGGCGGGGTCAGCGCACGGGCGGCGTCGTGCACGAGGACGATGTCGGGGCCCTCGGGCACCGCGTCGAGGGCGGCGGCGACGGACGCCTGACGCTCCGCGCCGCCGGCAACCACCGTCACCGGGGCGACCGGTGCCAGCAGCTCGCGTACGGCGTCCAGCTCGGCGGCCGGTGCGGCCACCACGATCGTGTGCACCGAGGCGGCGGCGGCGAGCCGGCGGACCGCGTGCACGAGCAGCGGCTCGCCGGCCAGCAGCCGCAGCGCCTTGGGACGGCCGGGACCGAGTCGTACGCCGGCACCCGCCGCAGGCACGAGGACCGCGACGTCACCGCGCGGATTGAGCTGCGCGGTCACGTCGCGGTCCTCGGGTTTGTTCGCTACGAATCGGGTACGACGATGCTGTGGATCAGGCCTCGGTGAGGACCTTGTCGAGCAGCGTCTCCGCCTCGTCCTTGGTGCTCTTCTCCGCCAGCGCGACCTCGCCGACGAGAATGTCACGGGCCTTGGCGAGCATGCGCTTCTCACCCGCGGACAGGCCCCGCTCCCGCTCCCGACGCCACAGGTCGCGGACGACCTCGGCCACCTTCAGCGGGTTACCGGAGGCCAGCTTCTCCAGATTCGCCTTGTAACGCCGCGACCAGTTGGTCGGCTCCTCGGTGTGCGGAGCCCGGAGGACGTCGAAGACCTTGCCGAGGCCCTCTTCGCCGACCACCTCACGCACACCCACGATCTCGGCGTTCTCAGCGGGCACCCGGACAGTCAGGTCACCCTGCGCGACCCTCAGGACGAGGTACTCCCTAGGCTCGCCCTTGATGACCCGAGTCTCGATTGCCTCGATGAGTGCGGCCCCGTGGTGGGGGTAAACAACGGTCTCGCCGACACTGAAAACCATAGGTTCGAAACCCCTTTCGCTGTGTCTAGGGTAACACGCTCAGGCACCGATGTCTCACCGCTGTCCTGACCGTTGGCGCAGCTCAGGGGCCCTGTGAGAGGTATTTCTTCAGCTTGACAGGCAGCCAAACCGAAGGTTCGAACACGCTCTGTGACGTGCGGGTGACGTCCCGGTACGAGTGAGACCGAACGTCGAGATCAAGGGCAATGCGCTCACCCCATGGTATCCCGCGGCACGGGAACGCGCCCAGGTGTAGCGGGAGGAGGCCCCGTGCGGGACGCTGGAGGGAGCCGCTGTCCGCTCACCGAGACGGTCCTGGGGGTCCGATGGGCAAACCCGACGCAGACGGCCCGGGCCTGCCGGACCTGCCTCCCGAGTGGGGGCGGGTGGTCGTGCCCGACGACGCCTCGGCGCTGGCCGCCGAGGCCGAGGAGATCCGTCGCGAGCTGCGCGCACGGACACAGGCAGCCATCCGGCCGGCGGCTTCGCGGTGGGGGCCGACGCGCCCGGTGTGGGCCCGCTCCCCGCTGGCCCTGCCCGTGCTGATCCTGCTGGTGGCGCTGCTGACCACGATCGGCGGCCTGATCGCCGTCACCTGGCCCCGCTCGGCCCGCACCGGCGCCGCACCACCGAACGCCGCCCCGTACGCGCCGCCGGCCAACCTGACCGGCCGGCCGCTGCCCGCCCTCGACCTGGTCGACGCCACACGCTCCCCGGTGCCGTTGCGCGGCCTGCTCCCCGCGCTCATCGTCCTCGTCGACGGATGCGCCTGCGCAACGGAGTTGGCCGACGCCGCCAGCACCGCCCCGGACGGCGTCACCGTCGTGACCGTCGACACCCACCCCGCCGTACGCGTCCCGGCGCCACCGGTCCGGGCGGACGTGCGGGCCCTCGCCGACCCCGCCGGTGGCCTGCGTGGCTTCCTCCAGCTCCCGGCCCGACCGGGCGTCGCCACGGCGGTCCTGGTCGACCGGGACGGTCTGGTGGTGAAGGTGGTGCCCGAGATCCGCTCCGCCGAGGACTACCGCGCCGACCTGAACCGCCTGGCCGGCTGAACCGCCGGCCGGATGCCGCCGGACGCCGCGGCGGGCGCTCAGGGCAGGAGGACGAGCTGCGCCTCCACCGTGAGCGGCTCGACGCCCACGGTGGACAGCGAGACCTGGAACGGCCCGCCCGCCCCGGTCACCTCGGTCGACGTCGTCGATCCGTTGCACCCGGCGGTGAACGGATCGGCCGCCCGCGCGCCGTCCACCAGCACGAGCAGCTCACCGGGACCGGTGCAGCGGAACTGGAGCAGATGGCGTTCGCCCTCCTCGGCCCGGGCCTGCCGGACGATCCCGTCGTCCGGGGCCAGCTCCGACCGTTCCCTCCACACCGTGTTGGGGAAGTTGCCCAGCGCGGTGCCGTCGGTGTCCGGCGGCACGACGTAGGTCACCCGGCCGGTGTCCGGATCGGTCCGGTAGGCGATGCCGGAGTCGGCGTCGACCGCGACGGGGTCACTCGCGGCCGGTCGGTCCGTCCCCACCACCCGGCCGGTGGTCGGCTCGTTCACCCGCCACCACCAGCCGCCGATGACCAGCCCGACCAGGGTGGCGACGGTGAGCACGACCGCGCCCGCCCGCGTACCGACCACGGGCGCGCGCGGCCCGTCCACTCAGTCCTGCCGGTCGAGCAGTGCGGCGTAGAGCGTCAGCCCGGGCCCGAACGCCAGCATCACCACCCGCCGCGGCGGTGCGGGGTCCCGGAGCAGACGGTCGAGGATCAGCAGCACCGTGGGCGACGAACAGTTCCCGTGCTCGTCCAGGGTGGCCCGGGACGCCGCCAACCCCTCCGGCGGCAGGGCCAGCTCCCGCTCCACGACGTTCAGGATGCGCGGCCCGCCGGGGTGCACCGCCCAACCGTCCACGTCGGGCACCGAGCCGCCGTGCCGGGCCAACAGGTCCTCCACCAACCCGCGGACGTGACTGGACAGCACCTGCGGCACCTTCGGCGACAGGCCCATCCGGAAGCCGGTGTCGGTGACGTCCCAGGTCATGTGGTCGGCCGTGGACGTGTCGGTGACCGAGGTGACCTCGCGGAGCGCGTACCCCCGGCCGCCCGGCACGACCACGGCGGCGACGGCGGCGTCGGAGAAGAGGGCGTGGGAGACGATCTGCTGCGTGTCGACCCGCGCGCTGGACGGTTGGATGTGCAGGCTGGTCAGCTCCGCGCAGAGCAGCAGCGCGGGCCGACCCCGGGCAGTCACGAAGTCGCTCGCCGCGCCCAGCCCCGGCAGGGCGGCGTAGCAGCCCATGTGGCCGACGAACATGCGCTGCGTGTCCGGGGCCATGCCCAGGTCACGGGCGAGCAGGATGTCCAGCCCCGGGGTGGCGTACCCGGTGCAGGAGCACACCACGAACAGCCCGATGTCGCCGGCGGCCAGCCCGGCCGCGGTGAGCGCCCGGCCCACCGCCTCCTTGCCCAGCGGGAGCGCCTCCACCTGGTAGCGGCGCATCCGCCGCTCGGTCGGCCAGTCGGACACGTCCTCCAGGAGGGGATTGACGGCCGCCTGGCGGCGGGTGACGCCGGAGTTGACGAAGATCCGCTGGGCCAGCGCGCGGGTGGTGCCGGAGAAGTGCTTCGAGAAGAACCCCTCCCACAGTTCGTCCTGCCGGGCGGACGGCGGGTGCGCCGTCCCCATCCCCGCGATCACCGGTACGGCCACGTCGCCCGCCTCTCTCCACCCGTCGCCGGGGGCCTCACCATCGGGGAGCCGATCCGTCGCGGTCCGGGTCGCCGCCGAGAACCGCGATGCCCAGCCAGTCGGCGCAGACGTCGGAGGTCGCCGGGTGCAGCGAGCCGCAGCGCGCGTCCCGGTAGAGCCGCTCCAGCGGATGGCCGCGCCGCGTCGCCGACGTGCCCGCCGCTTCCAGCATGGACGCCGCCACCTCCGCCGCCGTGGTGCCGGCGAGCAGCTTGGCCCGCCACACCCAGCGGTTCGTCTCCGCGTCGCCCGGCGCCTCGTCGACCCGTCGGGCCGCCTCGGCGACCACCAGCTCGGCAGCGGCGACCGCCGCGTCGGCCCGACCCAGGCGGGCCCGGACGGCCGGGAGGCCGGCGAGGTCACGGGCGTTGAGGTGCTCGGCGGCAGCGTCGACCGCCGCTCGCGCCACCCCGACGTAGACGGCGGCGTAACTCGCCACCAGCCAGTGCGGCATCAACTGCGCCACCACCAGGGCCAGCCCCTCCACGCCTCCGAGCAGCCGGTCGGCCGGCACGGTGACGTCCAGGTGCAGGTCGTGCGAGGAGGTCGCACGCATGCCGAGCGAGTCCCAGGTGGGTTCGACGGTCAGGCCCTCCGACCCGGCCGGCACCAGGAACTGGGACACCACCGACGGATCGTCGGCACTGCGGGCGGCCACCAGGTAGCCGTCGGCGTGCCCCGCGCCGGAGCAGAACGTCTTGCTGCCCTTGATCCGCCAGCCTCCCTCGACCGGCTCGTAGACCGTGCTGAGCCGGGAGAGCCGGGCACCCGCGCCGCGCTCGCTCATCGCGACCGCGTACCAGGAGCCCTCAGCCGCCGCGCGGAGCAGCCGGTCCCGGGCGGCCAGCGCCTCGTCGGGCACACCGAGCGCATCGGCCAGTTCCTCGGTGACCGCGCCGAGGGCGCCGGTGACCGAGGCGTGCATGTTGAACACAAGCGCGGTCGCGCCGTTTCCCCGGGCCAGCTCGGTGGCGACCGCCGCGTACCCGGCGAAGGTCGCGCCCGCCCCACCCAGCTCCCGAGGGACCATCAGGCCGAACAGCCCGGCCGCCCGCAGGTCGTGGAAGTCCTCCACCGGGAATGAGCCGTCCCGGTCGTGCCCGGCGGCCCGGGCGGCGAGGCGTGGCGCCAACCGGCGGGCCGCCTCCAGCGCGTGCAGCGTCATCCAACCCCCTCTTCCGCGTACCCATACCCCCGGGCCGACCCGGCTATCCCCTTCGGACCCCCAGACCCTGGTAGAGCACCGCGGTCGACCAGGTCGGCACGATCCGGGGAGCCGGGCCGCCCGTCCCACCCTCCGCGCCGCGCGCCCGACGGACCAGCCAGGCGAGCAGGCCGCCCACCCCGGGCCGGATACCACGCAGTCGCAGGTCGACGCCGTGCCGCCGGGCCTCCGCGACGAGCGCGCGAGCGTCCACGAACAACCGTGGATCGTGGATGCCCCGCGGCACCGTGGGCAGCCGCTCGGCGATGCGCACGGCCAGCAGCCGGCTCAGCGCGGTGTCGTTGAGGGTGTCCAGGACGAGCAGGCCGCCGGGGCGGAGCAGGCGACACGCCTCGGCCACCGCGAGCCGCCAGTCGGGCACGTGCTCCAGCAGCTCACCGGCCGCCACCACGTCGGCGCAGCCGTCCACGAGCGGGACCGCGGTGGCGTCTCCGTTGACGACGGTGACGCCGTGCGCGGCGGCCTGGCGCAGGGCCGACCGGGTCAGGTCCACCCCCACGTGCCGGTAGCCCTTGCCGGCCAGATGGGGGGCGAGCAGGCCGGCACCGCAGCCGAGGTCGACCAGGAGGGCGTCGGGACGCGCCGCCGGTGGCACCAGGGCCGCGCGGGCCTCCGCCAACCAGTGCAGCATCGCGAACACGCCGTCGGGACGCCACCACTCGCCGGCCAGGTCGTCGTACTGGCGCGGATCGTTGCGCGGCAGGGTACGGCCCGCGTCTCGCATGGATCCGAGCGTGACACGACTGACCCTCAACGACCAGACTTTCCTCATGTCGTCAACGGTGCTAGGGCAGCTCAGGACGAGGACGCTGGGGCTGCTCAGGGCGAGTCACCCGGAGCCGGCCGCCGCGGTCACCGCCGTCTCGGGGCTGCTCGCGTGGGGGGTCGGGCACGGACCGACCGGCATCGGCGCGGTGCTGCTGACCGTCGCCGCGAGCCAGCTCGCCGTCGGCTGGACCAACGACGCGCTCGACGCCGACCGGGACGCCGCGGTGGGGCGTACCGACAAACCGGTCGTCACCGGTGCGGTCGGGCGGCGCGGCACGGCCGTCGCGGCGGCGGTGGCCGCGTGCGCCACCCCGGTGCTGGCCCTCACCACCAACCCCGTGGCGGCGTTCTGGGTCACCCTCGCGCTGGTGTCCGCGCTGCTCTACGACTGGCCGCTGAAGTCCACACCGTTCTCGGTCCTGCCGTACGCGGTCTCCTTCGGAGCCCTGCCGGCCTTCATCGTGCTGGCCCTGCCGGGCGCGCCGACCCCGCCTGCCTGGCTGGTCGGCGCCGGTGCCCTCCTCGGTGCGGGCGCGCACTTCGCCAACGTGCTGCCCGACCTGGCCGACGACGCCCGGACCGGGGTGCGCGGGCTGCCGCACCGGCTCGGGCCGGCCGC
>NZ_JBFAMU010000117.1:0-12342 GCF_040656655.1 Micromonospora sp. NPDC049799 | reverse complement strand
CAGGAGGTACGCGCCGAGCGGGTGCAGGACGGCCCCGGTGACCGCGCGGACCTGGCGCAGTCGTGCGGCCCAGTCGGTGTCGCAGGCGACGACGCCGGCGAGGACGTCGCCGTGCCCGCCGATGCTCTTGGTGGCGCTGTGCAGGACGAGGGTCGCGCCGTGCCGGGCGGGCCGCTGGAGCACGGGGGTGGCGACGGTGTTGTCGACGAGCAGGGGCACGTCGCCGGCGGCGCGGGCGAGGGCGGCGATGTCGACCAGGTCGAGGGTGGGGTTGGCCGGGGTCTCGGCGATCACGAGGGCGGTGTCGGGGCGGACGGCGGCGGCGACCTCGTCGGCTCGGGCCCAGGTCACGGTGGTGCCGAGCAGGCCGGTGGCGAGGACGTGGTCGGTGCCGCCGTAGAGGGGGCGGACGGCGACGACGTGCCGCTTCCCGTCGCGGGTGGCGGCGAGCAGGGTGGCGGTGAGGGCGGCCATGCCGCTGGCGAAGGCGACCGCCTCGGCGGTGTCCTCCAGCGTGGCGAGCGCCGTCTCGAAGCGGGCCACGGTGGGGTTCCAGAGCCGCTGGTAGACGGCGCTGCTGCCGGGCGGGAGGGTGCCGCCGGTGGCGAGGGTCTCGTACGCGTCGCCGCCGGCGTCGACCGAGGGCAGCGGGTTGGTGGTGGAGAGGTCGATCGGCGGCACGTGGACGCCGAGGGCGGCGAGGTCGTCGCGGCCGGCGTGCACGGCTCGGGTGTCCACGGTCGTCATGACGGAAGGATCGAACATCCGGGGAAATGGGGGCAAGGGACCGGAAGAAGATTCTGAGAATGGCGTGGATGTCGTGGAAGATTCGGTGGAGGATGCTCGCATGCCCCTCGTAGCGAATGATGTGCGGCCGTTTGAGGCCCTCGACGACACCGACCGCGCGATCCTGGCGGAGTTGGCCGTGGACGGCCGCCTGCCGAACAACGCCCTCGCCGAGCGGGTGGGGGTGGCGCCGTCGACCTGCCTGGCGCGGACACGGGCGCTGCGCGAGTGCGGCGCGATCCGGGGGTTCCACGCGGAGGTGGACCCGGCCGCGCTGGGCCTGCCGTTGCAGGCGCTGGTGTCGGTGCGGTTGACCGCGCACGAGCGGGCGGCGGTGGACGCGTTCCGGGCCCGGTCGGTGCGCCTGCCGGGGGTGGTGTCGGTGTTCCACGTGGCCGGGGCGGAGGACTACGTGCTGCATGTGCGGGCGGCCTCGTCGGTGGCGCTGCGCGACTTCGTGCTCGACCACCTCGCGGTGGACCCGGCGGTGCAGCACACGCAGACGAGCCTGATCTTCGAACAGGCCCGCGGCGTGGGCTGAACGCACGCGGAGCGAGGGCGGGAGCGTGGGTTGCGGCACGATCCGGAACAATCCCGGCGGGCAGTGGGTTGGGGTGACGTGTGATCGACGTACCCCTGTCTGTTCTTGATCTTGCGCCGGTCGCGGCCGGCGCGTCCGCCGGTGCGGCCCTGCGGCACACCACCGAGCTGGCCCGGCGCACCGAGGAGCTGGGCTACCACCGGTTCTGGGTGGCCGAGCACCACAACATGCCGGCGATCGCCTCGTCCGCGCCGGCGGTGCTGCTCGCGCACCTGGCCGCGCACACGAGCACCATCCGGCTGGGCTCCGGCGGCGTGATGCTGCCCAACCACGCCCCGCTGGTGGTGGCCGAGCAGTTCGGGACCCTCGAGGCGCTGCACCCGGGCCGGATCGACCTGGGGATCGGGCGCGCGCCCGGCACCGACCAGGTGACCGCGCTGGCACTGCGCCGGACGATGGAGGGGCTGTCGGCCGAGGGGTTCCCCCGGGAGCTGGCGGACCTGATGAACTACTTCAGCGGCGACGAGCCGGGGCAGATCACGGCCACGCCGGGTCGCGGCCAGCAGCCGGCGGTCTGGCTGCTCGGCTCCAGCGGGTTCAGTGCCCAACTGGCCGGCCTGCTCGGGCTGCCGTTCTCCTTCGCGCACCACTTCAGCGCGCAGAACACGCTGCCCGCGCTGGCGCTGTACCGGCAGAGCTTCCGGCCGTCGCGCTGGCTGGACGAGCCGTACGCGATGGTCGCGGTCAACGCGGTGTGTGCGGAGACCGACGAGCGGGCCGAGTGGCTGGCCGGCCCGGCGGCGCTGTCGTTCCTGCGGCTGCGCTCCGGGCGGCCGGAGCCGTTGGCCTCGCCCGAGGACGCGGCGGCCTACCCGTACACGGAGATGGAGCGCGAGTTCGTGGCGCAGCGCCGGGAGGGGCAGGCGACCGGGTCGCCGGAGACCGTGGCCCGGCAGCTCGGTGACCTGCTGGCGCGTACCGGCGCGGACGAGCTGATGCTCACCACGCTCGTGTACGACCTGGAGGACCGGGTGCGCTCGTTCGAGCTGATCGCCGAGAAGGTGGCGGGTGGCCTGCGCCGGACGGTCTGAAACACGATCTTCACGTTGGTGTCACCCTGCCGACCCGGACGGCGCATAGCTTTGTATCCGGTGGTGGTACGGCATTCCCGGTCGGGACGGGTCGGGGATGCCGCGGTGTGGCGCACCGGGCCGGAGCTGTGCGGATTCCGCGGCTGCGGCCCGGTGCCTCACCGTAGGCGCCCCCTACCGGGAGACGCCAGGGTCTCCGCTCAGCGGAGGTGGATGCGCGGCGTGGGCGCGGCGGCCATTCCGGCACCGATGAAGAACCCCGGGTGCGGGGGCTGGTTGTAGGCGGTGTTCTGCCAGGCGACCGCCACCCGGTACTGCGGATCGTGCATCAGGGTGTGGATCCGCGTGGTGGTCGGCGTCGGGGTGCTGTAGATCCGCAGGGCCCGGCTGTCGCTGGTCCGCCACACGACCTCCTCCCGCCAGTCGCCGAGGATGTCCGCCGACAGCGCCGGGGTGGACTTGGTGCCGTTGCCGGACGCGACCCCGCTGCCGGTGAGCAGGCGGGTGTCGCCGGCGGTGCCGTACTTGTCGATCCGGGTGCCGTCGAGCAGTTCCCGGACCGGGTCACCGTCCCACCAGGTGAGGAAGTTGGACGACGAGGGGTTGCGACCGAGGTTCGCGCCGCTGGTGCTGTACAGGTTGCCCATCTGGTTGCCCGCGCCCCAGAACTCGGCGCCGGGGCTGCCGGCCCAGATGTCGGCGGCCACACCCCGGCCGGGTCCCTCGGTGCCGCCGTTGTTCGGCCGCTGCCAGATCACCTGTCCGGTCCGGGCGTCGTGCACGTCGGCGGCGGGTTGGTTGCCGGACTCGTGGATGGTGAAGACCTCCAGCCCGGTACGGCCCGGGATCAGGTCGCCCACGTGCAGGGCGTCACCGTGGCCGAAGCCGGTGGCGTACAGGAGCCGGCCGGTGTCGTCGATGGTGGCCGAGCCGTACACGATCTCCTGCCGGCCGTCGGCGTCGACGTCGGCGACGGAGAGGCTGTGGTTGCCCTGGCCGGCGGGGGCGCCGTTGCCCGAGGCGTTGGAGTCGAACGTCCACCGCCTGCGCAGGGTGCCGTCGCGGAAGTCCCAGGCGGCGATCACCGCGCGGGTGTAGTAGCCGCGCGCCATGATCAGGCTGGGGCGCTGCCCGTCGAGGTAGGCGGTGCCGGCGAGGAACCGGTCGACACGGTTGCCGTAGCCGTCCCCCCAGGAGGAGACGGTCCCCCGTGGAGGGTCGTAGCCGACGGTGGACAGGGCGGCGCCGGTGCGGCCGTCGAACATCGTCAGGTACTCGGGGCCGGCGAGGACGTAGCCAGAGGAGTTGCGGTGGTCGGCCGAGGAACTGCCGATCACCTGGCCGGTGCCGGAGCGGGTGCCGTCGGCGGTCTTCATGGCCACCTCGGCGTCGCCGTCGCCGTCGTAGTCGTACACCTGGAACTGGGTGTAGTGGGCGCCGGCGCGGATGTTGCGGCCGAGGTCGATCCGCCACAGCCGGGTGCCGGTCAGGGTGTACGCGTCGACGAGGACGGTGCCGGTGTAGCCGCTCTGCGAGTTGTCCTTGGCGTTCGACGGCTCCCACTTGAGGACGAACTCGTACCGGCCGTCGCCGTCGAGGTCACCGACGCTGGCGTCGTTGGCGGTGTACGTGTACGCCTCGCCGCTCGGCGTGGTGCCGCCGGGCGGCACCTGGAGCGGCACGTCGAGGTAGCCGGCCGGGAACGGGAGCGCGGGCGCCGAGGCGGCCTGTTCCGCGCCGCCCACCACGGCCCGCACGGTGTACGCGGCGCCGCTCGCCGCGCCGCCGTCGAGGTAGCTGGTGGCGCCGGTGAGGGGACTGGCGTTGACCTTCGTGGAGCCCCGGTAGAGGTTGAAGGAGACACCGGTGGTCTCGGTGCCGAGCAGGCGCCAGGAGACCAGGTTGCCGTCGCCGGACCGGACGCTGACGAGGCCCCGGTCGAGGTCCTCCATCTGGACACTGCCCGGCGGTGGGGTGGTCGGCGGGGGCGTGGTCGGTGGCGGGGTCGTCGGGGGCGGGGTCGTGGGTGGGGGCGCGGTGGTCGGGCCGCCGGTGGGCACCGTGCCGGTGCAGGCGGTGCCGTTGAGCGCGAAGCCGGCCGGCGCCGGATTGCTGGCGCCGGTCCAGGAGCCGTTGAAGCCGAACGACGTACTGCCGTTGGTGGGGATCGCGGCGTTGTAGCCGACGTCGCGCGCGGTCACCTGTGCGCCGGACTGGGTGACGGTGGCGTTCCAGGCCTGGGTGACCTGCTGGCCGGCGGCCCAGGACCAGGTCACCGTCCAGCCGCTGACCGGATCGCCGAGGTTGGTGACGGTGACGGTGGCGCCGAAACCGCCCTGCCACTGGTTGGTGACCTGGTAGTCGACGCGGCAGCCGGCGGCAGCCGCCGAGGCCGCCACCGTGGCGACCGCGCCGGCGGTGAGGGTCGCCGCCGTTGCTGCGGCGAGCAGCGCGAGGCGACGCGGGGAGACGGACATGGGTGTCCTCCGCAGGAGGTGGGGACGCGCGGCGACCCGGGGTCGTCCGGCCTGCCCGGGCCGGCGGAGGGGCGTACCGCGCTGACGGCGGTGATGGTCCGACGCGCGTGGTCAGCGTCGGCGAAGCAGGCTCCGCGCCCCTCGGATGCTAAGGCAAGCGCTTTCTCGACACAATGCGCCCAGCCCCACGGCTTGCCTCGCGGCCCGTTTGTTGATCGACTCGTCGTCGTGGCCGAGCACATGACCCCCGAGGAGTTCCGCCGCGCGGGGTACGCCGTGGTGGACTGGATCGCCGACTACTGGACGACGCTCGGGCAGCGCCCGGTGACGTCGCCGGAGCCGCCCGGCGCGCTGGCCGCCGACCTGCCGGCCGGCCCGCCGGAGCGGGGCGAGCCCGTCGACGCCGTGCTCGCCGACCTGGACGCGCTGATCACGCCGCGGCTGACCCACTGGCAGCATCCCGGCTTCTTCGGCTACTTCCCCGCCAACACCTCCGGCCCGAGCGTGCTCGGCGACCTGGTCAGCTCCGGGCTCGGCGTGCAGGGCATGCTCTGGGCCACCGGCCCGGCCTGCACCGAGCTGGAGACGGCGATGCTGGACTGGCTCGCCGACCTGATGGACCTCCCGGAGCGGTTCCGCTCCACCTCCTCCGGCGGCGGCGTCATCCAGGACTCCGCCTCCTCGGCGACGCTGGTGGCCACCCTCGCCGCGCTGCACCGGGCCGGCGGGGGCCGCTGGCGGGAGGTCGGGATCGACCGGCGGTACCGGGCGTACACCTCCGTCCACGGGCACTCCTCGATCGACAAGGCGGTCCGGATCGCCGGTCTGGGCACCGACGGCGTACGGCCGATCGGGGTGGACCCGGAGACCCAGGCGATGCGACCGGAGGCGCTGCGCGCGGCCATCGAGGCCGACCGGGCCAGCGGGGACGTCCCCGCGATCGTGGTCGCCACGATCGGCACCACCTCCACCACCGCCGTCGACCCGCTGCCGGAGATCGGGCGGATCTGTGCCGAGTACGGGGTCTGGCTGCACGTCGACGCCGCGTACGCGGGGGCGGCGGCGGTCTGCCCGGAGCTGCGCTGGTCGCACGCGGGAGTCGAGTACGCCGACTCGTACTGCTTCGATCCGCACAAGTGGCTGCTGACCGGCTTCGACTGCGACGCGTTCTGGGTGGCCGACCGGGGTGAGCTGATCGAGGCGCTGACGGTGCTGCCGGAGTTCCTGCGCAACGCCGCCAGCGAGTCCGGCGCGGTGATCGACTACCGGGACTGGCAGGTGCCGCTGGGCCGCCGGTTCCGGGCGTTGAAGCTGTGGTTCGTGCTGCGCTGGTACGGCGTCGAGGGGCTGCGCGCGCACGTCCGCTCCGGGGTGGCGCTCGCGGCGCGCTTCGCCGACCGGGTCCGCGCCGACGACCGGTTCGAACTGGCCGCGCCGCACCCGTTCTCGCTGGTGTGCTTTCGGCTGCGCGCTGACGACGCGGCCAACGCGGACCTGCTGGCCCGGGTGAACGCGACCGGCCGGGTGCACCTGACGCACACCCGGGTCGACGGCCGGTACACGCTGCGCCTGGCGGTCGGCTCCCCCCAAACAACCGCAACCCATATCGACGAGGCCTGGCACCTACTCAGCACCCTCTAGACCCACCCCACCCCACCCCACCCCCGCCCCCGGCCCCCCACCCACCAGACCCCGTTGATCAAGAGGTTTGCGTCACCACGGAGCCTTCCGCTGACGCAAACCTCTTGATCAACCCGGAGGGGGTGGGGTGCGGACAGCGGGGCGGGTCAGTGGTCCGTGACGCCGGCTGTGGCGGGGGTGCGGTCGCCGGTGGTGTCGAGCGTGGTGGTGGGCTCGGCCAGGGCGGTCGCGGCGATGGCGCGGGCCCGGCGGGTGCGGCGCAGTGCCCGTACGGCGAGGGTCAGGGCGACGACCCAGCCGGCGGCCAGCAGCACGTAGACGACCGGCGGGACGGCGCCGCCCAGGTCGGCGGAGCGCATCAGGACCCGGGCGTTGGTCAGCACGATGACGCCGCCGATCGCGGCGCCGAGCAGTTGCGCGGGGACGATCCGGACCAGCCAGGCAGCCACCGGCGCGGCGATCAGGCCGCCGACGAGCAGCGCCCCCACCATCGGCAGCAGGAAGCCCTCCGAGCCGAGACCGATGAGGAAACCGACGCTGGCCGCCCCCGCGACGAGGAACTCGGAGGTGTCCACCGAGCCGATCACCCGGCGAGGCTCCATCCGGCCGCTGACCAGCAGCGCCGGGGTGGCGACCGGACCCCATCCGCCACCGCCGGTGGCGTCGATGAAGCCGGCGACCAGACCCAGCGGGCCGAGGAAGCGCGAGCGCAGCCGGCCACCGCGCCGGTCGGTGCGCAACGGCCGGGAGAAACGCACCAGCAGGTACGCCCCGAGGGTGAACAGGATGCCGGCCATCCACGGCGCGGCGGCGGCGGTGGAGATCGAGCTGAGGAACGTGGCGCCGGCGAACGCGCCGAGCGCGCCGGGAACGGCGATGCGGCTGACGACGCGCCAGTCGACGTTGCCGAACCGCCAGTGCGCCACACCGGCGGCGAGCGTGGTGCCCATCTCGGCGAGGTGCACCGAGGCGGAGGCCGCCGCCGGGGCGACCCCGACGAGGAGGAGCAGTGTGGACGACGTCAACCCGTACGCCATGCCCAGCGCACCGTCGACCAGCTGCGCGGCGAGGCCGACCAGCGCGAGGACCAGCAGCTTGCGCACGGGCGCCCCCTGACTTTTAGGTATCTCCTATCGACTTGGTCGACAATGCGGGAAAGAGCGCTCCGGGTCAAGTGGCTGTTCGGTCGATGGGACGGCACCTGCGTCCGGCCGGACCGTTTCTGCCGTCGCGCCGTCGCGCCGGCGACCGGCGACCGGCGACCGGCGACCGGCGCGTGGATCAGGTCCAGGCGCCGGGATCGGCGACCAGTTCCGTCACGCGCGGAGGCAGCGTGCCCGCCACCACGTCGGCGACGGTGACGAGGTCGAGGATCTGGCGCTCGCTGGCCCGCAGGGCGATCCAGACGTCCTGGAGGGCCCGCGCCGCCCCCTGGTAGCCCAACTGTTCGGGCCGCTGACCCCGGACGTGCGCCAGCGGTCCGTCGATCACCCGGATCACCTCGGCGAGGGAGATCTCCTCCGCCGGCCGGGCCAGCCAGTAGCCGCCTTCGGGACCGCGCTGGGCTTGCACGACGCCGCCCCGGCGCAGTTGCAGCAGGATGCTCTCCAGGAACTTCGGCGGGATCTCCTGCGCCCGCGCGATCTGCTCGGCGGTCACCGGCCGGCCGCGCCCGGGGCCGGCGCCACCGGTCACCGAGGCCAACTCGGCGACCGCTCGGAGGGCGTAGTCGACCCGGGCGGAGAGGCGCATGCCGGACAGGCTAGCCCCCTGACCGCTCCGCCCGGCCGATCACCCCTCGGCCGGTCGGCCACGATGGGGTGCCGTCCGGCTCAGGCGCCGACGCGGCGCAGCAGTCCCTCCTGCACGGCGGTGGCGATGTGCCGACCGTCGGTGGTGAACATCCGGCCGGTGGCCAGCCCTCGCGCGCCGGAGGCGGACGGGCTCCAGCAGTCGTAGAGGAACCACTCGTCGGCGCGGAACGACCGGTGGAACCACAGCGCGTGGTCGAGGCTCGCGCCGACCACGCCGCCGGGGCCCCAGACCTCGCCGTGCACGGAGAGCACCGAGTCGAGCAGGGTCAGGTCGGAGGCGTACGCCAGGGCGCAGGCGTGCAGCAGCGGATCGTCCGGGAGCTTCCCGTCGATGCGCATCCAGACCCTCTGGTGCGGGTCGGCGGGGCGGTCGCCGGGGCGTACCCAGCCGGGCTCGCCGATGTAGCGGACGTCGATCGGGCGGGGGATCTGCCCCCAGATGCCGAGCCGCTCCGGGTACCGGGCGAGCCGGTCGGCCATGGTCGGGACCTCGTCCGGCCCGGGCACGTCCGGCGGGGTGGGCGCGTGGTGGTCCAGCCCCTCCTCGACACGCTGGAACGACGCCGACATGAAGAAGATCGGCTTGTCGTGCTGGAGCGCCACCGCGCGGCGGACCGAGAAGGAACGACCGTCGCGGATGTTCTCCACCTGGTACTCGATCGGTTCGACCGGGTCGCCGGGGCGCACGAAGTAGCCGTGCAGGGAGTGCACGAAGCGCTCCTGGTCGACGGTGCGGCCGGCGGCGACCAGGGCCTGGCCGGCGACCTGGCCGCCGTACACCCGCTGCGGCCCGACCGGCGGGCTCATGCCCCGGAAGGACATGTCGCCGGTCGGCTCCAGGTCGAGGACCTCCAGGAGCTGGTCGACCGCGGCCTGGCCCGTCGCGGCCCGACCGCCGGTCACTGGAGCGCCCGCGCCGAGGCCGCGTCCACCAGCGAACCCAGCTGGTGTACGCGCAGCGTGTTGGTGGAGCCGGGGGTGCCGGGCGGGCTGCCCGCGACGATGACCACGTAGTCGCCGGGGTTGGCCCGGTTGAGACCGAGCAGCGCCTCGTCGACCTGCCGGAACATGTCGTCGGTGTGCTCCACGAACGGCATGTGGAAGGTCTCCACGCCCCACGACAGCGCGAGCTGGTTGCGGACCTCCGGCACCGGGGTGAAGGCGAGCAGCGGCAGGTCGCAGTGCAGTCGGGACAGCCGTCGGACGGTGTCGCCGGTCTGCGAGAAGGCGACCAGGGCCTTCGCGCCGATGGCCCGGGCGATCGAGGAGGCGGCGACGGTCAGCGCGCCACCGTGCGTACGCGGGTCGTGCTGGAGCCGGGGCACACCGATCGAGCCGGACTCGGTGGTGGTGACGATCTTCGCCATGGTGCTGACGGTGAGCACCGGGTACTTGCCGACGCTGGTCTCGCCGGAGAGCATCACCGCGTCCGCGCCGTCGAGCACGGCGTTGGCCACGTCGGAGGCCTCGGCGCGGGTCGGCCGCGAGTTCTCGATCATCGAGTCGAGCATCTGGGTGGCCACGATGACCGGCTTGGCGTTCTCGCGGCACAGCTGCACGGCCCGCTTCTGTACCAGCGGCACCTGGTCCAGCGGAAGCTCCACGCCGAGATCGCCCCGGGCGACCATGACCCCGTCGAAGGCGAGCACGATCGCCTCCAGGTGGTCCACCGCCTCGGGCTTCTCCACCTTGGCGAGGACCGGGCGGTGCACGCCCTCCTCCGCCATGATCGTGTGGACGAGCTTGATGTCCTCGGCGGACCGGACGAAGGACAGCGCGACGAGGTCGACCCCGAGACCGAGGGCGAAGCGCAGGTCCTCGGCGTCCTTGTCGGACATGGCGGGAACGCTGACGGCCACGTTGGGCAGCGAGACGCCCTTGTTGTTGGAGACCGGGCCGCCCTCGGTGACCAGGCAGCGGATGTCGTTGCCGGTGACGTCGGTGACCTCCACGGCGACCCGACCGTCGTCGATCAGCAGGCGGTCGCCGGGCTTCACCTCCTGGGGCAGCTTCCGGTAGGTGCAGGAGACGCGGTCCCGGGTGCCGAGGACCTCGTCGCCGGTGATCACCACCGAGTCGCCCGTACGCCACTCGTGCGGGCCGTCGGCGAAACGCCCGAGCCGGATCTTCGGGCCCTGCAGGTCGGCGAGGACGGCCACCGGCCGGCCGGACGCGTCGGCGGCCTCGCGGACGAGGCGGTAGACAGCCTCGTGGTCGGCGTGGTCGCCGTGGCTGAAGTTGAGCCTCGCCACGTTCATGCCGGCCTCGACGAGGCCGCGGATGCGCTCGGGCGACGAGGTGGCGGGGCCGAGGGTGCAGACGATCTTCGCGCGGCGTGTCACGCCCATCAGGCTAGTCTCTCCTTCGGGCCGGACTGCGGGCCGACCCCCTCGCGGACTGCGAACGTTTGTCCAACGACGCGCGAACGCGCGTGACCGGCGGCGGCAGATCCGCACGGGACGTTGTGACGGCGGGCATCGGCGACCGCGCGCCGGGAATCGTACCGTCCGGTGTCAGCAGTCTCCGAGGGCGTCCGTGCCCGGCGAGCGCGCGACCGGCGGATTCCCACCGTGACCGGTCAGGTCTGCGCCCGGACGAGGGGGAACTCCAGGGAGCCGGCCGGGCAGAGGAAGGTCATCACGTCGACCTTGTAGAGGCCGGCCTGCACGGCGGGGTCGGCCTCCATCACGCTGCGGACGTCGTCGACGGAGCCGGTGCGGGCCAGCCCGAACCCCAGGGGCGGGTCCGGCTCGCGGGCCGGGCCGTCGACGGCACCGTCGACCAGGATGATCCCCCGCCGTTGGAGGGCCTGCATGTGCGCGAGGTGCTCGGCCTGGAGCCGCTGGACCGTCTCCGCCGGCAGCGCCCGCCCGGACGGCCCGGGGTAGAGCACGATGCACTCGTACGTGTCGAGCGCGAAGTCGACCTGTGGCGTTCCCGACATGGACGCTCCCTCCCGGCGGTCGCGCCGCCGGACGGCCGACCCGGGGTCGGCGCCGACCGGGCCGGAGCGGCCCGTGACGAGCGGCGTGGGCACAGCGTCCCACGGCCCGGGCCCCGGCACGGCCGCTCCGCCCAACTCCGCGCCGATGTCCGCCGGGTTGGCACCCGGCTGATCCGTTTCGGCCGGGCCACCGCCGGATCAGGCAAGATCGAAGACGGTCGTGGAGCGGCCCGCGCTGGTACTTTCCGTCTGATGGCTGATCGCGCGGCGCCGAGCGGAGGGCCCGGGGTGACCGACCGCCCCTTCCCGGTCACGCCGGCCGACGACGCCGTCTGGCGCCAGGTGCTCGCCGACGGCGGGGAGACCGGTGCGCGGATCGACGCCCGGGACTGGTCGACCACCCCGCTGGGTCCGCTGGGCGACTGGCCGCAGAGCCTGCGGACGGCCCTGACCCTCTGCCTCCACTCCCCCGCCCCCATGCTGCTGTGGTGGGGTGAGCAGCGGGTGGTGCTGCACAACGACGCGTACGCTCGCCTGCTCGCCGCGTCCGGGGCCGACGCCCTCGGCCGGCCCGGCGGGCAGGTGTGGCCGGAGCGGTGGGACACCCTCGGCCCTCTGCTCGACGGCGTGCTGGCCGGGAAACCGACCACCGCGGAGGGGCCCGCACTCCCGGCCGGCGACGACGGGCGGTCCGCGGTGACCTGCTCGTACGTCCCGGTGATCGACGAGTCGGGGCGGCCGGGCGGTGTGCTCACCCAGGTTGTCGCCGTCTCGGCCGCGGACGGCCCGGACCCGACGGCGTCGGTCACGGCGGTGGCCCGGGACGGCGGCGACCGGCAGCGGGTGCTGCGGCAGGCGGAGGCGTTGTCCCGGCTGGCCGGCGGGCTGAGCACCGCGCAGGACCGTCCGGCGATCGTCGAGGTGGTGCTGCGTACCGTCCCGGCGGTCTTCGACGGCGCCACCGCGCGGGTCGCCGCGTTGAACTTCCAGCTCACCTGGGCGGTCGTCGGTGTGCTGAGCTGGGTGCTCACCCTGATCACCTGCGGCC
>NZ_JBFAMU010000116.1:0-12390 GCF_040656655.1 Micromonospora sp. NPDC049799 | reverse complement strand
CACGTGATCCTCAAGGAGTTCTTCGTCGACCGGCGAACGCCGCGTTTCGTCGACTACGTCCGCACGTTCACCGACCTGCCGTTCCTGGTCACGCTCGGCGAGGCGGTCGGCCTCCTCCAGGTACTGCGTGGTCAGCAGGACCGTGGTGCCGCCGTCGGCCAGCGCGCGGACCGCCTCCCACACCTGGGCGCGGGCGCGCGGGTCCAGCCCGGTGGTGGGTTCGTCGAGGAACAGCACCGGCGGGTCGAGGACCAGCCCGGCGGCCAGGTCGAGGCGGCGGCGCATCCCGCCGGAGTACGTGCCGACGGGCCGGTCACCGGCCTCGGTCAGGCCGAAGCGCTCCAGCAGGTCCCGGGCCCGGTCGCGGGCGCGAGCGGCGGGCAGGTGGTGCAGGCGCCCGAAGAGCACCAGGTTCTGCCGGCCGCTGAGCACCTCGTCCAGGGCGGCGTGCTGGCCGACCAGCCCGATACGGGCACGCACCCGGTCCGGCTGCCGCCGTACGTCGAACCCGGCGACCCGCGCCGTGCCCGCGTCGGCCCGCAGCAGGGTCGTAAGGATCCGCACGGCGGTGGTCTTGCCGGCCCCGTTGGGGCCCAGCAGCCCGCAGACTCCTCCGGCGGGCACCCGCAGGTCCAGGCCCGCCAGCGCGACGGTGTCGCCGTACCGGCGGCGCAGTCCCTCGGCCTCGATCGCCACGTCGTCCGTCCGCATCCGCCGCCCCCGTCCGTCGCCTACCGTCCGCTGTACGGTACACCGTACGGTACGGCGGACGGTAGGGTGAGCCGTGTGACGACCGAGTACAGCGGCACCGGCGACCCCGCCCGCAGCCTCGCCCTGCTCTGGCGCACCCGCGAGCGCACCAGCCGCAAGGGCCGACCCGACCTGTCCGTCGACCGGATCGTGCGCGCCGCCATCGAGGTCGCCGACACCGAGGGGCTCGCCGCCCTGTCCATGCGCCGCGTCGCCGAACGCCTCGGCGTCGGCACCATGAGCCTCTACACCTACGTCCCCGGCAAGGGCGAACTCCTCGACGTCATGCTCGACACCGTCCACGGCGAAACACCCCCCGACGAGGAGCCGGCCGGCGGGTGGCGCGAACGCCTGGAACGCATCGCCCGGCAGAACTGGGACCGCTACCTGCGCCACCCGTGGCTGCTGCAGGTCGCCACCACCCGACCCCCGCTCGGGCCCAACCTCATCGCCCGCTACGAGTACGAACTACGCGCCGTCGACGGCATCGGCCTGACCGACCTGGAGATGGACGCCGTCGTCACCCTCGTCGGAGGGTTCGTCCACGGCGCCGTCCGCAGCGCCGTCGAGGCCGCCCAGGCCGCCGCCCGCACCGGCATGACCGAGCAGCAGTGGTGGCAGGCCCACGCCCCCTACCTGGAGAAGGCCCTCGACCCCCGCCGGTTCCCCCTCGCCGCCCGCGTCGGCACCGCCGCCGGGCAGGAGTACCAGGCCGCCGCCGACCCCGACCGCGCCTTCGACTTCGGTCTCGCCCGCATCCTCGACGGCGTCGAGGCCCTCGTCGGTGACCGCACGCAGACCCCCGACGCGGGACGATAATCTTGCCGGCATGACCATGCGCCCCATCCGGATCATCGGCGACCCGGTCCTACGGACCCCCGCCGAACCCGTGACCAGCTTCGACGCCGACCTGCGGGCCCTGGTCACCGACCTGATGGACACCCTGCTCGGCGCGCCCGGCCGCGCCGGCGTCGCCGCACCGCAGATCGGCGTCAGCGCGCAGGTGTTCGTCTACGACGCCGACGGCCACCGCGGCCACATGATCAACCCGACGCTCGAACTGTCCGACGAACTGCAGGACGACGACGAGGGCTGCCTGTCCGTGCCCGGGCTCTACTTCCCGACACCGCGCGCGCTGCACGCCACCGCCCACGGCTTCGACCAGCACGGCGAGCCGCTCACCATCGCCGGCACCGGCTTCCTCGCCCGCGCCCTGCAGCACGAGACCGACCACCTCGCCGGCCGGCTCTACGTCGACACGCTGCGCGGCGACGTCCGCCGCCGGGCACTCCGGGAGATCCGCGCCGGCCGCTTCGACTCACCCAGCCGCCGCGCCTGACCCACCCGACGCGCGCCTGTCCGCGTACGCGGAAGGCCGCCGGACCCTCGACGGGCCCGGCGGCCGACGCGTCACCCGGTCAGGACCGGGACGCCGCGGGTCACTTCGGCGGCGGAGCCACCAGGCACACCGCCGGGGTCGAGACGTTGCCGGCGTCGTCCACTCCGGTGATCACCGCGTCCCCGTTCAACGTCACCTTGTAGTCGATGTCACCGGTGCCGTCCTTCACCTTCGACTGCGCGCCCGGCGCCTGCACCAGCTTGATCTTCGTGCCCGCCGGGAACGGCCCGAACCGCACCAACGGGTTCATCGAGTCGACGATGAACACCTCCACCGCCGTGTCCACCACGTCGGTCGACGTCAGCTCGTAGAACCCGTCCGGGTTGTACGAGCCCGGGGTGTTGTCGCCGCTGGGGTTGTTCGTCGGCACGCACGCCGTGGCCGGCGCGGTGGTGTCCACCACCCGCATCACCGCGGTGTCGCTGCCGGTGTTCCCGGCCGCGTCGGTCGCCGTGCAGGTGACCGACGTGTCGCCCAGCGGGAACGTCGACCCCGGCGGCGGCACGCAGGTCGGGGTCAGCGGCCCGTCGACGTTGTCCGTCGCCGACGCCGGGTAGTCGATCACCGCGCCGGCCGGGCTGGTGGCCTCCACCGTCCGGTCGTCGACGACGACCGTCGGCGGGGTCACGTCGTTGACCCGCACGCTGATGGTCTGCACGAACGGCGCCCCGGCCGACACCCCGTCGAGCAGGAAGTCCACCGTGCAGTGCAGCACCGCGCCCTGCGCCGCGTCGCCCGCCACGGTGATCGTCTCCGCGAACGGCACGTCGGTGCCGGACTGCTGGGTCCGCGACGCCGCGTCGAAGGTCACCGACAGCCCCGGATCGCACGAGGTAACCGAGGGCGTGACCGTCACGTCCAGGTCCCGCAGGCCCGCCAGCAGCGCCGCCGTCACGGTGTCGGGGGAGCTGTCCACCAACTGCCCGCCGGTCGCCGCGACCACCGACGCCGCCTGACCCGTGGCGTCCAGCCCACCGGCCGCCCCGGCGACGTTGACCGCGATCACCCGCGCCTCGTCGGCCTGCAACGCCGCGCCGGCCTGCGCCAGCGTCCGCCCGTTGCTCGGGTCGTGGCTCGGCGCGTCACCCACCAGCACGACGATCCGGCTGCTGCCCGACCGGTAGGCCACCGCCCCTTCGGAGACCTCCACCAGCGCGTTCACCCACGCCTCCGGGGTGTCCCCGCCGCCGCCGGCGGCCAACCCGTCCACGGCCGCCTGCAACGCCACCGCGTCACCGGTCAGGTTCTGCCGCACGCGGAACAACTCCGCGCCGTCGCCGGTGTCCCGGTAGGAGGCCACCGCGAACTGCGCGCTCGGCTGCGCCGCCCGCACGTCGGTGATGACCTGCTGCAGGTTCGTCCGCACGTTCGCGATCGCCCCGCCCATGCTGCCGGTCGTGTCGACCAGCAGCACCACGTCCGGCTTCGGCGGGATCGGCGGCGTCGACACCACCTTGCTGACCGGAATTGACGTGCCCGGGTCGGCGTCGCGGTCCACCACCGCCGGGCTCACCCCCGGCGCCGCAGCCGCCGGTACGGCCAACGCGGTGACCATCGCCGTCGCCGCGGCCACCACCCCCAACCCCCGGGCTCGCCGCCAGGGCACTGTCGCTGTCGCCATCCGATGCTCCTTCAGCTCCGCCGCGCGAAACCCGCCCGGCCTCGACCGCAGACGCTAGGGGCCGCGAAGCGCCGCACCGGTCCGACACGTGCCACACTGCGCGTCGGGTTGTTGACGCCGCGTGTCGGCTGGACATGCAGGTGGTGACGGCCACGCGTGCACATCGCACCGTTCGCCCGGCCGTCGAGCCGAACCGGACCGTCGGACCGGACCGGAAGGCCAGCCCGGGACACCGATCAGTGACCGAAAACGGTCAACCGGTACTCGTGATAGTCGGCCACCGCCGTGAACCCCAGCCGCTCGTACAGGCGCACCGCCGAAGTGTTGTCGGCCCGCACGTTCAACGTCACGTGGTCCACGCTGTCGCGCAGCCCGGCGCACACCGCCGCCACCGCCGCCGCGGCCAGCCCGCGACCCCGCACCCTCGGCAGGGTCGTCACATTGCCCAACGCCGCCACCCGGTAGACCGGCGACCACACGTGCACCCCGGCCACCGCCACCAGCTCGCCACCGTCGCGGATGCCCACGTACCGCCCCGTGTCCAGCATCCGCGGATCGAACCAGTTGCCCGGATAGGCCGCCGCGTACAGCCGCTCCACCGCGGGCAGGTCGTCCCGGCCCAACGGCACACCCGCCGGCCGCACCGACGCCAACCGACCGGGATCCGTCAGCGCCATCTTCCGGTGCGCCGCCGCCGACTCCACCCGGAACGCCGGCACCAACGCCGACTCCACACCGGGGGACAGGTGCGCGTACACCCGCGCCGGCAACACCGACGTCAGCTCACCCAGCAGCGCCGACAGCCCCGCCGTGTCCGCCGGCCGCGCGAACGCCAGCAACGTCGGCAGGTCAGCGCCGTGGTACAGCAACGCCACCGCGTCCCCGGACCGGAACCACGACGTGTACGGCCAGAAGAAGTCGTCCAGATCGCCCAACTCGTACGCGTGCAGCACCGGATCCCGCCCCAGCAGCTCCGCCAGGACGGCCCGGTCGTGTTCGGCGCGCACCGGCATCAGCCGATGATCACACGACCACGCCGGCCGGGGATCACCCGGCCGCCCACTGGTCGTAGCCCAACTTGGCCACCAGCGCGAACACCACCACCAGCAACACCACCCGCACGAACCCCGCGCCCCGCCGCAACGCCATCCGCGCGCCCAGCACCGCCCCCGCGATGTTGCACACCGCCATCGCCGCGCCCAGCAGCCACCACACGTGACCGGTCGCCGCGAACACCACCAGCGCACCGAGGTTCGTGCCGGCGTTCACCACCTTCGCCATCGCCGACCCCTGCACGAAATCGGCACCCACCAGCGCCGTGAACGCCACCACCAGGAACGTCCCCGTCCCCGGCCCGATCAACCCGTCGTACAGGGCGATGCCCACCCCGGCCAACGCCACCACGGCGACCACCCGCACCCGGGTCCGCCGCTGCGGCAACGCCACCACACCCAGCCGCGGACGCAGCACCACGAACAGCGCCACCGCCACCAGCACCACCAGCACCACCGGCCGGTACGCCGACGCCGGCACCGCACCCGCCAACGCCGCACCCAGCCCCGCGCAGCACACCGCCAGGCCCGCCGACGGACCCGCCACCGCCCAGTCCAGCTTCGTCCGCCGCGCGAACGTCACCGCCGCCGTGGACGTGCCCGCGATCGCCGCGAGCTTGTTCGTACCCAACGCGGTGGCCACCGGCAACCCGGGCGCCGCCACCAGCAACGCCGGCAGCAACAGCAGCCCACCACCGCCGACGACGGCGTCGACCCAACCGGCCAACGCGGCCGCGGCGAGCAGGGTGGTCAGCGAGAACGGGTCCACGGGCGGCCATTCTTCCCACCCCCGCCGCCTCCACGGGACGCGCTGTGGCCAGCCTCACCGCCCCCGACGACGCCGCAACCACACCCCGGCGGCGCCGACCGCCACGAACACCAGCATCGAGCACAGCAGCAGCTTCAACACCCGGCAACCATGCCACGGCGACGTAAGGTGACACGGTGCGCCTGGCCACCTTCAACCTGCTGCACGGCCGCTCCCTCACCGACGGCCTCGTCGACCCCGACCGGCTCACCGCCGCCGTCACCGCCCTCGACGCCGACGTCCTCGCCCTGCAGGAGGTCGACCGCGACCAGAGCCGCAGCGGCCAACTGGACCTCACCGCCATCGCCGCCCGCGCCCTCGGCGCCGCCGAACACCGCTTCGCCGCCGCCGTCGTCGGCACCCCCGGCGAACAGTTCCGCCCCCTGCGCCACGACGACGACGGCCACGGCGAACCCTGCTACGGCATCGGCCTGGTCACCCGCCACAAGGTCACCACCTGGCAGGTCACCCGACTGCGCCCCGCACCCGTCCGCTCGCCGGTCTACGTACCCGGCCCCGGCGGCGGCCTCATCCTCCTGCGCGACGAACCCCGCGTCGTACTCGCCGCCGTCCTCGACACCCCCCGCGGCCCCCTCACCGTCGCCGCGACCCACCTGTCCTTCGTCCCCGGCTGGAACGTCCACCAGCTCCGCCAGACCGTCCGCGCCCTGCGCACCCTGCCCGCCCCCCGGATCCTCCTCGGCGACCTCAACCTCCCCGCCGGCCCCGCCCGCCTCGTCACCGGCTGGCACCCGCTGGGCCGACGCCCCACCTACCCCGCCGGCCAGCCCCGCGTCCAACTCGACCACGTCCTCGCCGACCGCGACGGCTTCGACCAACTCCCACCGGTCACCGCCGTACGCACCCCACTGTCGACGATCTCCGACCACCGCCCGCTCCTGGTCGACCTCGGCTAGAAAACCGCGGGCCGCCCGTGCGCCTCGCCCACGACACCCCCCGCCGCCCACCGCGGCAGCAGGGCCAGCGCGGCCTCCGCCCGCCGCCACCGGTCCACCGCCGACAACACACCCAGATCCGCCAGCGCCGCCTCGAACGCCGGCCGCAACGCCACCTCCCGCTCCGGGGCGTCCGCGGCGAGAATCGCGTGACAGCGGGCGTACGTCGCCAGGATCCAGAACATCGCCTCCCGATGCCATCCCGCCTCGACCAGCTCCGCGCCGCCGTCCACGGCCACCACCCGCGCCACCGGCGTGATGTCCGCGGCGAAGAACACCGGCGTACGCGCCACACGCGCCGCCTCGTCGAACGCCCGCGTCATCCCCGCCAGGTGCTCCCGCACCCGGCCCGCGCCGACACCACCACCGTCGAGCAGCCCCAGCAGCTCCGGATACCGGTCCACCGCCCCCACCTCCGCCAGCACCGCGCGTGCCACGACGTACCGCCGCCGCACCGTCGGATCCCGCAACGCCGCCACCACTGGCAGCAACGCCACCATCGACGTCGGAAACAACCACGCCGTCACCTGCGCGTGCAGCGGCGCTGAAGCGTCCCGCACCCGCAACCCGTCCTCGACCCGCCGCCGTACGCCGGCACACCGCCGCCGCACCCACACCGCCTCCGCGAACCCCGCCGACACCCGCTCGCGCAGCGCCGCCAACCGGCCCGTCGGATCCACCACCACCGTGTCCGTCCGGAACGACGGCGCGAACACCCACGACCCCAGCACGTCCTCCGGCGTCCCCAGGTCGTCCCACGTCACCGACGTGACCTCCACCAGCACGTCCCGATGCCGGAACTTGCCGACCTTGGCCGCCGGCTCGTCGCGCACCAGCACCACGTCCACGTCGGAGCACACCGGAAGGTCCGCGTCCGCCGCCATCGCCACCGTCGACCCACTGAAGAACGCACCCCGGATCGCCGGATCCCGCCGGCACTCCGCACGGACCCAGTCGACCGCCACCGCCCGCGCCGCATCCACCCGCATCCGTCGATCCTGCCAGCACGCCCCACCCACGCCTGAGCCGCCGATCAGCCCGGGGGACCGAACGACAACGCCGCCCGCAGCGCCGCGTCCCGCACGCCGACGAACCGCCGCACCTGCGCCAACCGGCTCGCCCACGCCGCCATCGCCGCCATCCGCTGCGTCGCCCGCCGACGCCGCGCGTCATACCGGGCCAACGCCGACGTCACATCCGAGCACGCCGCCAACGCGTCCACCAACGCCACCGCGTCGATCAACGCCTGACAGGCCCCCTGCCCCAGATCCGGGGTCATCGCGTGCGCCGCGTCCCCCAGCAGCACCAGCCGACCCCGGACGTACGACGGCAACGCCGGCACCATGTGCACGTCGTGGTGCAGCACGCCCGCGGCGTCCACCCGGTCCAGCACCGCGGGGACCGGATCGTGCCAGTCACCGAACCACCGGCGCAGCACCGCCACGTCACCCTCCGGCGGCCGGAACCCCTCCGGCGCGGCCACCGCCGCGTACCAGTTGGTCACCCCGGGAGCCTGCGGCGTCAACCCGAACTTGCGTCCCCGACCCCACGTCTCACCCCCGGCCGGCAGGTCCATCGCCACCGTGCCCCGCCACGCCGTCATCCCCGAGTACCGCAGTGGGAACCGGTCGGAGAACATGGCCACCCGCGTCGCGCTGCGGATCCCGTCCGCACCCGCCACCACGTCGTACGCCTCCGTCAACGCCGACGGGTCCGTCACCGCCTCGCCGAAGCGGACCGCGCCCGCCGGCAACGCCTCGGCGAGCAACCCCAGCAGCGCCGGCCGCGACAACAGCCGCACCCCCTCGCCGTGGCGCCGCCGAATCCGCGCCACGTCCAAAGTGGCGATCACCGACCCGTCGGGGCGACGCATCGCACCGTCCGGTTGCACGAGGCCCCGCTCGCGGGCGACCGTTCCCAACCCGAGCTCGTCCAGAGCCCGTAGCGCGGACGGCCAGATGCCCAACCCGGTGCCGACCGTGGGCAACCCGTCGGCACGTTCGAACACCGTGACCGCCCACCCGGACCGGTGCAGCCCGCCCGCCAGGGCGAGCCCACCGACGCCGCCCCCGACGATCGCCACCGAGCCTCGCATGACCCGCACCTTACTACAGATGTAGTCACCGACACTACTGATGTAGTCTCAGCGCCGTGGACACCCGCCAACGGCAGATCCTCGACGCCGCCATCACCGTCCTCGGCACCCGCGGCCCCCGACACCTCACCCACCGCGCCGTCGACGAGCAGGCCGGCCTACCCACCGGCTCCACCTCCAACCGCTACCGCACCCGCGAAGCCCTCCTCGCCGGCGTCCTCACCCGCATCCTCGACACCGAGACCGCCGGCTGGCACCGCCTCGCCGGCGACCTGGACCCCGTCGACCCCGACACCTTCGCCACCGTCGTCGGCGCCCTCGTCCACCACCTCGCCCACGACGGCCGCGCCCTCACCCTGGCCCGGCTAGCCATCTTCGGCGAAGCCGCCCACCAGCCCGACCTCCAGCGACAGATCGCCCACAGCCAGGCCGACCTCACCGCCTGGGCCGCACCCCTCCTGGCCGCCCTCGGCGCCCGCCACCCCGCCACCGCCCTGCGCCTGCTGCTCGCCCTCGTCGACGGCCTGCTCAACAACCAGCTCGCCAACCCCGACCCCGCGTTCGACCCCACCACCGCCATCGCCACCGTCCTGCCGGCCATCCTCGACCGTCACGACTCCTGACCGGCCCCCAGCAACCCCGACAACACCCGGTGCGTCCGGTTCGACCGCACCGCCGCCCGCTGCTGACCCGCCGTCACCTCGATGTACGTCTGCGACGACGCCAACGACGCATGCCCAAGCAACCGCATGATCTCCGCCGCGCCGGCCCCGTCCTCGGCCAACCGCGTCGCGAACGTGTGCCGCAACGCGTGCAGCCGCGCGCCCCGCGGCACCCGGTCACCGATGCCCGCCCGTCGGTAGCAGGACTCCACCAGGTACTGCAGCCCACCGCGCCGCAACGGCTCACCCCGCCGGTCCACCAGGAACACCGCGTCCGGCCGCACGCTCCGCGACCCGAACCGCCGCACCCGACTGTCCAGGTACGACTCCAGCACCCGGTCCAACTCCGGCTCCACCGGCACCACCCGCGGACGCCCGCCCTTACCGGCCACCTCCACCCGCCGCTCGCCCGCCCGGCCGCCCAGCGACGACACCCGCAACGACAGCAGCTCCGACAGGCGCAACCCCGCACACAGCGCCAGCGCCAGGACCGCCACGTCCCGCTCCGGCCACGGGTCGCGCTGCCGGCCGTCCTCCCGGGCCACCGCCGCGAGCAGCTCCTCCGGGGTGTCGTCGCCCCGCAGCGGCTTGGGCTGGGGGAGCGGTGCACGGGGGCGGCCGACCGCCGGCATCGGATTACCCGCCACCGTCCCCTCGGCCACCAGGAACGTGAAGAAGCTGTTCCAGCTCGACCAGGCCCGGTGAACCGACGCAGACGCCCGGGGAGCGGCGAACCGCGCGAAGGCCGTCCGCATGACCCGGGGGGAGAGCGCGGAGATCGACAACGTGCCGAGGGGGAGGGGAGGGGTGTGGGTCTCCGCGACCAGCGCCGCGACCGTGCGCAGGTCCCGCCGGTACGCCTCCAGGGTGTGGGGGGAGGGCTTACGGGTGGCACGCGCGGTCAGGAACTCCTCGATCAGATGCACTACCGATTCGTCCCGTTTGTCATGCATAAGCACTATTATGCATGACTTTCACGTTCCGGCCCACAGGGGGGAGGGGATTGGGCGCGCGTCTCGGGGGTCGGGCCTACCATCGGCGGGTCCGCCACGAGGAACGGAGCTGCCGTGACGACCCTGCCGGACAGGCCGCACACCGCACTGCTCGTCATCGACGTCCAGAACGGGGTGGTGGCCGACGCGCACGACCGCGACGCCGTCATCGCCAACATCAACACGCTGCTCGACAGGGCCCGCGCCCGGGACGTGCCGGTGGTCTGGGTCCAGCACACCGACGACGGCCTGCCGACCGGAAGCGACGACTGGCAGTACGTGCCGGAGCTGGTCCGGTCGACCACCGAGCCGCTCGTCCACAAGAGCCACGGCGACTCGTTCGAGGACACCGACCTGGAGGCGGTCCTCGCCGAGCGGCAGGTGGGCCGGCTCGTCGTCGCCGGAGCGCAGACCGACGGATGCATCCGCGCGACCCTGCACGGGGCCTTCGTGCGGGGCTACGACGTCGACCTGGTCGGCGACGCGCACACCACCGAGGACCTCACCGCGTACGGCGCACCGCCGCCGGACCAGGTCATCGCCCACACCAACCTGTACTGGGGATGGCAGAGCGGGCCGGGGCGGAAGGCCTCGACCGTCGACACGGCCGGCGTGAGCTTTACCGCCTGACCGGCCTCGGGGAGGCCCCTCCCGGAACGCTACTTGACATAATGTGCATTATCGAACGTGGCGATATGGCGGCGGACGGGCAGCGCGGACACGTCAGCGTCCCCGACAATTCGCGGGCGGCGGCGCGGAAATCCACCGTGGGGTACGCCGACGCGGTGGCCAGTTGTCCGGCCGCCGCGTCGGCGGTGTCGGGTCAGATGGCGCGGGCCCAGTCGAGCCGGCTGCTGTCGTCGTACTCGTCCCCCGGGATCCACCAGGGTTCGCCGAAGCCGCTGGTCGAGACGATGATGTTGCCGCCGTCGGGAGCCTCGTTGGTCGGCGGGATCGACAGCGCGGCGCAGTAGCGCCCGTCGGGTGAGAACACCGGGGACAGGTAGTAGCGGGGTTCGTCGGTGAGTCGCTTGAGACCGGTGCCGTCGATGCGCACCGAGCCGAGCGCCGCCCCGCCGAGCACCGTGGTGTCCCGGGTCCAGCGGTTGGTGCAGAACACGACCCGCTCGGAGTTGGGCATGAAGACCGGTTCCTGGAAGCGCTCGCCGGCCGCCTCGGGGGTGTAGATCGGCCGTACCTTGCCGGTGGCCAGCTCCAGCGTGCGCAGCTGCGGCCCCTCGGAGCGGCTGACCCACCGCATGACGATCATCGAGCCGTCCCGCGACCAGTTCGGGTGCGACATGGCGTGCCCCTGGACGAGCACCCGCTTTCCGCCGGTCGCCACGTCGACCGCGACCAGAGTGTCGTTGCCGATGACCAGGGCGATCTGCGTGCCGTCCGGGGACCAGGTCGGCGCGCCGTACTGAACGCCGGGCGGGTCGGCGAGCAGCTTCCGGATGTCGCCGGTGACCCGGTCGAACAGCGACACATAGGGCAGGAGCTGACCGTCGCCCGACCAGGCGTTGTTGACCCAGGCCACGTACCGCCCGTCGGGCGACGTGGTGGCCTGGTCGCCGTCGGTGAGCAGCTGCCGCGGCGTGGTGCGCCCGGGGTTGACCTGGAGCACCCCCCAGCCCACGCTGACCAGCCACGGCCCGTTGACCACCTCGGTGGTCTCCGCAGCGCCGGCGGGCGCCGCGGCGGTCAACCCGCCGGCCAGCCCGGCCGCGCCGGCCAGCGCGGCGGTCCGCAATAGCGCCCGTCGATTCATTCCTGTCATGGACACCCCCGTGGTAGACGTCGCTCCACCTTCCTGAAGGGATGATCGGGAGGGCATCAGACGAACAGCCGGTCCACCGTCGGCCACTCGGTCTGCGCGCACCGCGACGGGCCGCGAGCACGATGATCCGCCCCGGACACGCCGACGCGGCGGGCGGGGTGCGGGCGCCCCCCCCCCGGGGGGGGGGAGGTGGGGCGGGGCCCGGCCACCCCCCCGGGGTGGTGGGTAACGTGGCCGGGGGTGCACCCGGGGGGGGGGCCAAACCGCGCGCCGCG
>NZ_JBFAMU010000115.1:0-12517 GCF_040656655.1 Micromonospora sp. NPDC049799 | reverse complement strand
GGCATGGTCGGCGTCAACGTGGCGATCCCGGTCCCGGTCTCGTACTACTCGTTCGGGGGATGGAAGGACTCACTGTTCGGTGCGGCGAACCGGCGACGGGGCCGGGCGAAGGCACGGTCCTTGGCCGGTACGAGGGGTGTCGGGCCGGCCGGCGCGCGGTCGGCCGGGAGGGGAGGTGCGCCCACGGGGACTCCTCGGGGGTGGGGGCGGGGTGGCCGTCGTGTTGTGTGCGACCGTTGTCTAATACAGGATCAGCAGGGCACTCGGAAGGAGCCCGACATCACCAGCGATCTCCCGCGTCTCGCGGCGGTGACCCGGCCGCACCGGGGGACCGGCCATGCCGGTCCCTCCGTGGCACCCCGGGCGTACCCGCATGGCGGTCTCGGGCACCACCCCAACCTGCCTCCGGGTGAGCGGCTGCGGGTGCTGCTGGTGGAGGACGACGAGGGCGACGCGTTCCTGGTCGGCGAGCTGCTCGCCGAGACGAACTCGATGATCGACCTGCTGGTGGCGACCAGCCTCAGCGAGGCCCGGCAGCGCGTGATGGGCGTCGACTGTGTCCTGCTCGACCTCGGCCTGCCCGACGCGCAGGGCCTCGACGGGTTGCGTCAGGTCCTGGAGATGGCCAGCGGGGCCGCCGTCTGCGTCCTCACCGGGCGCTCCGACGAGCACCTGGGCATCGTGGCGGTCGCCGAGGGCGCACAGGACTACCTGGTCAAGGGCCAGGTCGACGGCGTGCTGCTGACCCGGGCGCTGCGGTACGCGGTGGAGCGCAAGCGCGCCGACGAGAACGCCCGCCGGCTGCGCGAGGTCGAGCTGCGCCAGGCCGAGTCCGCCCGCCTGGAGCGGGGCCTGCTGCCGCAGCCGCTGATGTCGACCGACCAGGTGGCGGTGCACACCTTCTACCGACCCGGCCGGCACGCCGCCCTGATCGGCGGGGACTTCTACGACGTGGTGCAGACCCGCCCGGACCGGGTCGACCTGATCGTCGGGGACGTCTGCGGTCACGGTGTGGACGAGGCGGCGCTCGGCGTCGAGTTGCGGGTGGCCTGGCGGGCGTTGATCCTGGCCGGAGTCCCCGACGACGAGGTGCTGCCGGCGTTGGAGCAGGTGCTGATGAGCGAGCGGCGGCTCCAGGAGATCTTCGCCACGGTGGCCACCGTCCGGCTGGACCTCGACGTCAACCGGGCCACCGTCCGGCTCGCCGGGCATCCGCCGCCGCTGCTGCTCGCCGGCGGCAAGGTGGTGCCCGTACCGGCGCCGGGCGGCCTGCTGCTCGGCGTACGGCCCCGCCGACCTGTGGCATACGACCTGGAGTTCGACACCGATGACTGGTCCCTGCTGATGTACACCGACGGCCTGATCGAGGGGCGGGTGGGCGAGGGCGACGAGCGCCTCGACGTCCCCGGCCTGTCCGGCCTGCTCGCCGAACCGGCCAACCTGGCGGTGCCGCTGGCGGAACTGCCGGCCTGGCTGGTGGGGCGTGCGGAGCAGATCAACGGCGGCCCGCTCGCCGACGACGTCGCCATGCTGCTGGTCAGCCGCGGTGGTGGCCGGTGAGGCTCGGCAACCCCAACTGGACGCTACGGCGGCAGGTGGCCCTGCTGCTCGCCGTCGTCACGCTGATCCTGGTCGGTCTGGCCGGCACGGCCGCCGCCGTCGCCGCGCAGAACCGCAGCCAGATCGACGCGATCCTCAACAAGACCGGGCCGCTGCGTGTGCAGGCGCAGGAACTGCTGAGCGCACTGCTGGACCAGGAGACCGCGATCCGTGGTTACGCGGTCAGCGGGGACCTGGCCGACCTGACCCCGTACGACGACGGCGTGAAGCTGGAACGCGAGCGGATCGCCTCGATGCGGGCGCTCCTGGACGGCGACCCGGCCATCGCCGAGGACCTCGACCGGGTGGAGGCCCGGGCGGCGCAGTGGCGGGAGAACGTCGCCGTCCCGGTGATCACCGCGACCGGCGAGGACGGGCCGGACGCCGGGCAGGCCCTCGTCACCGACCGGGCCCGCGAGCAGTTCGACCAGGTCCGCGCCGCGGCCGACGACCTGCAGGCGGAGATCCTGGCCACCCGCGAGCGGAGCGCGGCCGACGTGCGGCGCAGCAGCAACCAGTTGGCCGTCCTCCTGATCATCGCCGCCGCGGTGGTCGCGGTCGCCGGCATCGCGCTGGTTCTCTCCCTGGACCGCATGGTGATCCGCCCGCTGACCGACCTGGCCACCCAGGTCCGGGAGGTGGCCGAGGGCGACTACCAGCACCGGATCGCCGGGTCGGGTCCGCCCGAGTTCATCCACCTCAGCGACGACGTCGACGCGATGCGCCGCAAGATCGCCAAGGACCTCGACGAGGTACGCGAGGCGCGCGAGCGGATCGAGTGGGTCAACAGTCAGCTCCAGAAGCAGGCCGAGGAGCTGACCCGGTCCAACCGTGATCTGGAGCAGTTCGCGTACGTGGCCTCGCACGACCTCCAGGAACCGCTGCGCAAGGTGGCGAGCTTCTGCCAGCTGCTCCAGCGCCGGTACGCCGGCCAGCTCGACGAGCGGGCCGACCAGTACATCGCGTTCGCCGTGGACGGCGCGCAGCGGATGCAGCGCCTGATCAACGACCTGCTGGCGTTCTCCCGGATCGGTCGTCTCACCACCGGCTTCACCGAGGTCGACCTGAACAAGGTGATGGGTGACGTGGCCGGGCAGACCGAGGCCGCCCTGCAGTACGCCGACGCCGAGCTGACCTGGGGCGAGCTGCCCGTGATCCGCGGCGAGGAGCCGCTGCTGACCAATTTGCTCGCCAACCTGGTGAGCAACTCGATCAAGTTCCGCCGCCCGGACGTCCCGCCGAAGGTGCACGTCTCGGCGCGGCTGGTCGGCGACGAGTGGGAGATCAGCTGCCAGGACAACGGCATCGGGATCGAGCCGGAGTTCGCCGACAAGATCTTTGTCATCTTCCAGCGGTTGCACGCGAAGGACGCGTACCCGGGCACCGGGATCGGCCTGGCCATCGTGAAGAAGATCGTGGAGTACCACGGCGGCCACGTCTGGGTGGACACCGGCACCGAGGAGGGGACCGCGATCCGCTTCACCCTCCCCGCGCTGCCCGAGGACGTCGAGGCCGCGACCCGGGAGTCCGAGGCGGCGGCGCAGGTCGAGGCGGCGGACGATACGGCGACCACCGACGAGCCCACCGGGATCGACGGGCAGGCGGAGGACGTGGGCGCCACCACGGGCCCCGAGAGCGCGGAACGCCCCGACGCGGCGTCGGAAGGCGGTAGAACGGGTGGAATGAAGGAGACGGTGGGATGACCGCGCCGGCGGACGGCAAGAGCCCGATCGAGGTCCTGCTGGTCGAGGACGACCCGGGTGACGTGTTGATGACCCAGGAGGCCTTCGAGGAGCACAAGCTCCGCAACCGGCTGACCGTCGTCTCCGACGGCGCCGAGGCGCTGGCCTACCTGCGGCGCGAGGCGCCCTACACGGACGCGGTGGCACCCGACCTGATCCTGCTGGACCTCAACCTGCCCCGCCGCGACGGGCGGGAGGTGCTGGAGGAGATCAAGAAGGACGAGCAGCTCTGCCGGATCCCGGTGGTCGTGCTGACCACGTCGCAGGCCGATGAGGACATCCTCCGCAGCTACCAGTTGCACGCCAACGCGTACGTCACGAAGCCGGTGGACTTCGAGCGGTTCATCTCGGTGGTCCGGCAGATCGACGAGTTCTTCGTCAGCGTGGTCAAGCTGCCCCCGCGTGGCTGACACCCTGCTCGACGACGTCGCCGGGCTGCTGCGTGAGACCGCCGACCGGGTCGTGGTCCCGCTGTTCCGCAAGCTGGACGACGCCGACGTCGAGGAGAAGGCGCCCGGCGAGATCGTCACCGTCGCCGACCGGCAGGCCGAGGAGCTGATCTCCGCGGCCCTGCGGCGGATGCGCCCCGGCTCCGTGGTGGTCGGTGAGGAGGCGGTCGCGGAGGATCCGGGGCTGCTGGGCCACCTGCGTGAGGCGGGCGAGGTCTGGTTGGTGGACCCGATCGACGGCACGTCGAACTTCGCCGCCGGGCGCCGGCCGTTCGCGTTGATGGTGGCCCTGCTGACCGACGGCGTGCCGACGGCCGGCTGGGTGTACGACCCGCTCGCCGGGACGTTGGCCGTGGGGCGGACAGGCGAGGGGACGTACGTCGACGGCCGGCCGGTGACGGCGGCGGACGCCGCGCCCGCGGTCGGCGGGCTGCGGGGCGCGGCGATGACGCGTTTCCTGCCGCCGCGCGAGCGGGCCGGCGTCGAGGCGGGCGGGCAACGGCTGGGCGAACTGCTCCCCGGCCAGCACTGCGCCGGGCGGGAGTACCTGGACATCCTCACCGGCGAGCAGCAGTTCGTGCTCTTCTGGCGGACCCTCCCGTGGGACCACGCCCCCGGCACGGCGCTGGTGCGGGCGGCCGGCGGGGTGGCGCGCCGCTTCGACGGCACCGACTACGACCCGACGGACGACGGTCGCGGTCTGCTCGTCGCCGCGAACGAGCGGATCTGGGCGGACGTCCGGGAGGCGTTGCTCGGCGGAGCGTGAGCAACGGTGCGACGCACCGTCGACGTTCGATGTCGGAGAGGGTTGCGGGCCTGGTCACACGCGGCCGTTCCGGTATCCTGACCCGCGGTCTCCACCGGCCGGTCGTCGACCGGCCCCGACGGGGGCCGCCGCCGCGCAGGGGTCACCGGGGGGTCGGCGGTCGACGGAAGGATGCTCTCGTGCGTACGACCATGCCCTCCGGGCGTCGCAGCCCGCTGATCGCTGTCCTCGCCGCCGTCGCGATGCTCCTCGGCGTCGGGGCGGCGCCCGCGTACGCGGAGCCGAACGAGGGTGGCTCGAAGAAGCTGCGGGACACGCTGGAGGCCACCGCCAAGGCCCACATCGAGGCCCAGGCGAAGCTGACGAACTCCCAGCGTCGGCAGAAGGAGCTGACCAGCCAGCTCGCCGCGGTCGAGGTCCGGTTGGTCGACCTGACCGAGCAGGTGGGCGAGGTGGCCGCGCAGTCGTACCGGCTGGGGCGGCTGAGCGCGGCGGCGATGCTGCTGGAGAGCACCTCACCGGAGGCCTTCCTGGAGCGGGCCGCGAACCTGGACACGATGGCGCAGCGGGACGGCAAGAAGATCCGGGAGCTGACCGACGTCCGCGAGGAGGCCCGCGCGGCGAAGATCGCCATCGACGGCGAGATCCGCGAGCAGCAGAAGCAGGTGCTCGTGATGGCCAAGCGGAAGCGGGAGGCCGAGGCGGCGCTCGCCGCGGTCAGCTCCGGCAGCAGCGGCGGCTTCAGCGGTGGCAGTTCCACGTCGGCGAGGCCGGCGCCGCGCAACTCCGACGGGTCGTGGCCGTCGGAGTCCTGCTCGGTGAACGACCCGACGACCTCCGGCTGCATCACGCCGCGCACCCTGAACGCCCTCCAGCAGACCCAGGCCGCCGGTTACAAGCGCTACGTCTCCTGCTACCGGAGCGGCGGCTCCGGCGAGCACCCCAAGGGCCGTGCCTGCGACTTCTCGGCCGCCGCCGGTGGGTTCGAGGACCGGACCGCCACCGGTGGGGACAAGGCGTACGGTGACGCCCTGGCCGCCTGGCACGTGCGCAACGCCGGCCGACTGGGAGTGTTGTACGTGATCTGGTACCGGCAGATCTGGCATCCCGGCACCGGCTGGCGGTCGTACGGCGGCAGTGGCAGCCCGGCGGCCGACCACACGAACCATGTTCATCTCTCGATGTACTGACCCGGGGCCCCAGGTTCACTGCGTACCATCGCGCGGGTGAGCTCCCCAACCTCCGACGTCACGGTCCCGCCGGCGGGGCACCTGCCGGTGCCCTCCCGGGCGCTGCCCAACGGCCTCGCCGCGTTCCTGGTCTTCTTCGCCAGCGGCGCCGTCCTGGTGCTGGAGACCGCCGCGCTGCGGCTGGTCGGCCCGTACGTCGGGGTGACCCTCCAGGTGACCAGTTCGGTGATCGGCATCGCGCTGGCCGCCATCGCGTACGGCGCGTGGTCGGGCGGCTGGCTGGCCGACCGTCGCGACCCGCGCACCCTCATCGCTCCGGCCCTGGTGCTGGCCGGCATCGCCACCGCGGTGACCCTGCCGGTCGTGCGGTACGCCGGTGAGGTGCTGCGCGGTGGCGCGGCCAGCGCCATCCTGCTGCTCGTCGCTCTGGCCGTGTTCGTGCCGGCGATGCTGCTGGCGGCGGTCACCCCGCTGGTGGTCAAGCTCCAGCTCGCCGACCTGCGCCGCACCGGCCAGGTCGTCGGTCGGCTCTCCTCGATCGGCACGCTCGGCGCGGTCACGGCCACCCTGGTCACCGGGTTCGTCCTGGTCGCGGCGCTGCCCAGCACGGTGATCCTGCTCGGTCTGGCGGTGTCCCTCGGGGTCAGCGGGATCGCCCTCGGCGTGTGGCTGCGCCGGCAGGACCGCACCGAGCTGCCTGGACCGGCCCGTGCCAAGGCCGCCCTGGCGGTGCTCGGTCTGGTCGGCGCCGGCCTGACCACGGTCGCGCCGACCCCGTGCGACATCGAGACGGCCTACCACTGCGCCCGGGTGACGTCGGACCCCAACCGCGACACCGGACGTACGCTGCTGCTCAACTCGGCCCAGCACTCGTACGTGGACCTGGCCGACCCGACGCACCTGGAGTACGCGTACACGAAGTGGATCGGGGCGGTGGCCGACGTGGCCGCCCCGGCCGGTCGCCGGCTGGACGCGCTGCACCTCGGCGGTGGCGGGTTCACCGTGCCCCGTTACCTGACCGCCACCCGGCCGGGCACCGACAACGTGGTGTTCGAGATCGACGGCGGGCTCGTCGAGCTGGGCGAGCGGAAGCTCGGCGTACGCCAGGGGCCGGATCTGCGGGCGGTGGTGGGCGACGCCCGGATGCTGGTCGCGGGGGAGGGCACGGACAGCCGCGACCTCGTGGTGGGTGACGCGTTCGGCCACCTGGTGGTGCCCTGGCACCTCGCCACCCGGGAGATGGCGGCGGAGATCCGCCGGGTGACCCGCCCGGGGGGCGTCTACGTGCAGAACGTCATCGACTACCCGCCGCTGCGCTTCGTCCGCAGCGAGCTGGCCACCGTCGCCGCCGAGTTCGGGCACCTCGCGCTGATCGCCCCGCCGGCCGCGCTGGCCGGGGAGGGCGGCGCGAACTTCCTCATCGTCGCCTCCGACGCCCCGTTGCCGCTGCCGGCGATCCAGGCCCGCCTGACCCGGGCCGACCCGACGGCGGCCCTGCTGGCCGGGGCCGCCCTGGACGACTTCGTCGGCGAGGCGCTGGTGCTGACCGACGACTACGCCCCGGTGGACCAGCTGCTCGCCACCGCCTGATTGGGTGACATGGCTGACCGATTCCGACCTTCCAGGTGTAGCCGGGACGGTCCCGGGCAACAACGACTCCCATGGGTGGAGGAGTCCGTGACGGCGCGCAGTTGCTCGGGGAGCGGTACCGGCTGATCGAACAGCTCGGTGCCGGCGGCATGTCCGTGGTGTGGCGCGGCTACGACGAGGTGCTCGGCCGCCAGGTGGCGGTCAAGGTGCTCGCGTCCCGGCTGGCCAGCGACCGGGCGTTCCGGCACCGGATCCGGGTGGAGGCCCAGGCCGCCGCCCGGCTCTGCCACCCCAACATCACGAACGTGTACGACTACGGCGAGTCCGTGCAGGTCGGGCTGACCGTGCCGTACGTCGTCATGGAGCTGGTCGACGGCGAGTCGCTGAACGGCCGGCTGCGCCGGGGCAGGCTGCCCTGGCGGGAGGCGGTGTCCATCGGCGCGGAGGTCGCCTCGGCGCTGGCCACCGCGCACGCGCGCGGTGTGGTGCACCGCGACGTGACCCCGGGCAACGTCATGATCACGGCCACCGGGGTGAAGGTGGTCGACTTCGGCATCTCCGCCCTGGTGGGGGAGAAGGAGAAGGGCCCGGACGGCACACTGCTGGGTACGCCCGCGTACCTGGCCCCGGAGCGGCTCGACAACGGCGAGGTCTCGCCTGCCACCGACGTGTACGCGATGGGCCTGCTGCTCTACCGGATGCTCACCGGCCGGCTGCCGTGGCAGGCCGACACGACCACCCAGATGCTGCGCGCGCACATGTACACCGACCCCGATCCGATGCCACCGATCACCGGGCTCCCGGACGAGGTGCGCGACCTGGCGCACCGGTGCCTGGCCAAGCGGCCGGCGGACCGGCCGACCACGGCCGAGGTGGCGCGCACGCTCGCCGAGGCGGCCGGCATGATTCCCGCCGTGCCGGTGTCCCCGGCCCCGGTCGGGGACCATCCGGTCGAGCTGGCGAACGCCGGCACGACGATCCTGCCCTGGTCGGTGGCCACCGACGCGCTGCCCTTCTCCGTCGCCCGGAACCGCCGGTCTGCCCGCCGGCGCCGGCGGGCCGAGGCGCTCGTGGCCGCCGGTGGCCTCGTGGCGGTGACGGCGGCGATGTGGGGGGTGACCTCCGGCAGCTCGGCCAGTGGCGGTGTCGACCAGCCCACCGAGGCGCGGATGGGCACCGAGAAGAAGCCTTCCTGCCAGGTCGCGTACGCCCTGCGCGCCGACTCGGGGAAGGACTTCGCCGCCGAGGTGGCCCTGACCAACTCCGGCGGCTCCGAGCTGCGCGACTGGCGGATGAGCTTCACCTTCCCCGGGCAGCAGACGGTGACGAGGGCCGAGCCGGCGACGGTACGTCAGCAGGGCTCGACGGTGCAGGTCGAGCCGGCGCCCAAGCGGGCCGCCCTGGCGCCGGGAGCCACCGAGAAGGTCTCCCTCGCGGGCAAGTACACCGGGGCCAACCCACTGCCGGTGGAGTTCCGCGTGGGCGACCAGGTCTGCGCGGTGCAGGTCTCGGGCGTCGCCGGATCGGTTCCCAGCACCGCCCCGGCGCCGAAGCCTTCGGTGCGGAAGGCGCCGCCCAGGAAGGCGACGACCTCGTCCGGCCGTGACGAAAGCGGCTCCCGCGACGGCACGAAGAGCGGCAGGTCGGAGAACGCCGGCAAGGGCAAGGGCGGTGGTAAGGGAAAAGCGTGAAGCCGGGCAACGGCGGCCGGGGAGGTCAGGGCAAGGGAAGGTGACGCGGGTCAGGTCAGGGCGGCGAAGCGCTGCACCTGGTCGATGCTGCCCTCGACGATGAGCACGCTGCCCGGTAGGAGAACCCGGTCGTCGGTGGCGTACCGGAATCGTTCCCCGGGGTCCTTCACGCCCACCACCCGCACCCCGTAGTGCTCGACCGGGGCCAGTTCGCGCAGCGATCGTCCGGTCAGGCCCTTCGGGGTGGGTATCTTCGCGATGGCGAAGTCGTCGCCGAACTCGATGAAGTCCAGCATGCGGCTGACGATCAGGTGGGCCACCCGTTCACCGGTCTCGGCCTCGGGGAAGATGACGTGGTGCGCGCCGACCGAGCCGAGGATCTTGGCGTGCTTCGCCGAGGTGGCCCGCGCCCAGATCTGCGGCACCCCCAGCTCGACCAGGGCCAGGACGCTCAAGACGCTCGCCTCGACCGAGGCCCCGATGGCCACCACCGCCCGCTGCAGATCGGCCACACCGATCTGGCGCAGGACCCCCTCCTCGGTGGCGTCGGCCTGCACCACCCGGTCCAGCCGGTCCGCCCACCTCTGCACCCGCTCCGCGTTGCGGTCGACGGCCAGCACCTCGTGGCCCTGCGCGGCCAGCGCGCCGGCCAGGTGGTGGCCGAACCGTCCCAGGCCGATCACCAGGACGGCGCCGGAGTTCGTTCCTCTAGCCGACAATGGGTTGCTCCTCCGGGTATCGGTACCGCGATCGTCGGGTGTTCAACGCGATCGCGGACCCGAGGGTCAGCGGCCCGATCCGACCGATGTACATCAGAAGGGTGAGCAGGTACTGGCCGCCGTCGGAGAGCGACTGGGCGATCCCGACGGACAGGCCGGTGGTGCTGAACGCCGAGGTGGCCTCGAACAGCGCCTGGTTGAACAGGACGCCCTCGGTGAGCACGATCAGGGCGGTCGTGCCGGCGGCCACGAAGGCCACGCTGAGCAGGGCGATCGTGATCGCCTGCCGCTGACTCGCGGTGGCCACCCGTCGGTTCCCGATCCGCACGTCCGGCTCACCGCGCAGCTCCGCCCAGATGACGAAGGCGAGCAGGAAGAACGTGGAGACCTTGACTCCGCCGGCGGTGCTGGCGCTGCCGCCGCCGATGAACATCAGGCCGGTGAGCAGCGGGAAGCTCTCCTCGCTCAGCGACGCGGTGGGCAGCACCGCAAACCCGCCGGTACGGCTCAGCGCGACCTGGGTGAACGAGGCCAGGATCTTGCCCCGGACGTCGTACTGGCCGATGGTCCTGGCGTTGGTCCACTCGGCGGCGAGCAGGGTGGCGAAGCCGACCACGAGCAGCACGACGCTGCCCCAGATGGTCAGCTTCGTGGCCACGGCCCAGCGGCGGGGTCGCCGCCACTCCCGCACGGCCTCGAACAGGGCGGGGAAGCCGAGGCCGCCGACGATGGCACCGACGGCCAGTGGCAACGAGACCCAGGGATCCAGGGAGAAGGCCAGCAGACCGTCGGTGTAGAGCGAGAAGCCGCCGTTGTTGAAGGCCTGCACGGAGTGGAAGGCGCCGGACCACAGCGCCCGGCCCACCGGGTAGTCGTAGGCCAGCGACAGGCGACCCGCGACGACCAGCGTCATCACCGCCTCGCACGCCAGGACGGTCGTCACGATGCGCAGCAGCAGCGCCCGCACGTCGCCGATCCCGTACTCGGCGGTCTCGGCCTGCACCAGCAGCCGGTTGCGCAGCCCGAGCCGGCGGGACACCGCCAGGACGACCAGCGCGGCGCCGGCGAGGATTCCCAGGCCGCCGATCTGCGTGAGGACGGTGATCAGCGCCAGCCCGGAACCGGACCAGTAGTTCGGGGTGTCGTTGACGGCCATGCCCGTGACCGAGACCGCCGACGTGGCGGTGAACAGCGCGGTGGCGAACGGTGTGCGCTCGTAGACGATGGTCGCCGGACGGAGCATCAGCAGCCCGGTGCCGAGCAGGATCAGCACCAGGAAGGCGAGCGGCACCAACCGTACTGGGTGACGAAGAAGCCGGCGCACCAGACAATCTTCCTTTTCCGCCCCAGCCGTGGTGCGGAAACGGCGACGACGGCCGCTGCCAGCCCGGTCCGTCGCGACCGGTCCGCCGGCACCCGCAAGTGTTCACCCGGTCGCCAGAGCCCGACCAACTGCCGGCCAGGGAACGAGGGTCTGCTGTCGTCGATCCCCTCGACGACAGGAGACGGCCTTGCGACGTACCTTTTCCGTGCTCGGTGTGGCCGGCGCGCTGCTGGCGGCGGCGGTGGCCGTGCCGACCGCGGCCGCGGCCCGCGACGACCGGGCTGAGCACGCCGACCGCGACCGCGCCACCCACCGCCCGATCGTCATCGGTCACCGTGGCGCCAGCGGGTACCGGCCGGAGCACACGCTGGAGGCGTACCGGCTGGCGATCCGCCAGGGCGCCGACTACATCGAGCCGGACCTGGTCGCCACCCGCGACGGCGTCCTGGTCGCGCGGCACGAGAACGAGATCAGCGGTACGACCGACGTCGCGGCCCGCCCCGAGTACGCCGCCCGGAGGACCACGAAGACCATCGACGGGGCGTCCGTCACCGGCTGGTTCACCGAGGACTTCACCCTGGCCGAGCTGAAGACGCTGCGCGCCAAGGAGCGGCTGCCGCAGGTGCGGGTCGCCAACACCGCCTTCGACGGCCGGTTCGAGGTGCCCACCCTCCAGGAGGTCATCGACCTTGCCCGGGCCGAGGGTCGGGCGCGCGGACGGGTGATCGGTGTCTACCCGGAGACCAAGCACCCGACGTACTTCGCCTCCATCGGCCTGCCGCTGGAGAAGCCCCTGGTCGAGGTGCTGCGGCGCAACAAGCTGACCCACCGCAACTCGCCGGTGATCATCCAGTCCTTCGAGACGGCGAACCTGCGTGAGCTGAACCGCGTCGTCGACGTCAAGCTGGCCCAGCTGCTCGACGCGGCAGGCCGCCCGTACGACTTCGCCGTCGCCGGTGACACCCGCACCTACGCCGACCTGGCGAAGCCGGCCGGCCTGGCGTGGATCGCCACGTACGCGGACGGGATCGGGGCGAACAAGAACCTGATCGTGTCCCGGGACGCCACCGGCCGGCTGCTCGCCCCCACCACCCTGGTGCGGGACGCGCACGCCGAGCACCTGATCGTCCACGCCTGGACCTTCCGGGCGGAGAACCAGTTCCTGCCGGCCGACTTCCGGATCGGCACCGACCCGGTCGCCCGCGGCGACATCCAGGCCGAGTACGAACTGTTCTACGGCCTGGGCCTGGACGGTGTCTTCACCGACCACCCGGACACCGCCGTCGCCGCCCGTGCGGGCCTGCCCCGCCGCTGACCACCTGGCCCGCCCGTCGGCCCGCCCCCCCCCCCCCCCCCCGGGCGCGGGCGCCGCCCCGCCCCCCCCCCTGCGCCGGGGCCCCCCACCGTACCAGAACCGCCCCCCCCCACACCGCCCCCCACACCCCCC